>DASXIH010000537.1:0-2524 GCA_036498125.1 Thermoanaerobaculia bacterium | reverse complement strand
GTGCCACACCTCCGACAAAATCCGGTCGCGCGAGATCACGGAGCCTTTGTTGCGCACCAAGAGCCAGAGGAGCTCGAACTCTTTCTTCGCGAGCCTGACCTCCGTGCCGTGGCGGAACACGCGGAACGACTTCTCGTCGATCTTGATCTCGCCGTCCTCGTACATCGACGGGTCTTCCGGAGCGACGCGGGAGCGGCGCCAGACGGCGGCCACGCGCGCCACGAGCTCGCGCACGCTGAACGGCTTCGTCAGATAGTCGTCCGCCCCGAGCTCGAGGCCCGTGACGCGGTCGCGCTCCGACCCGCGCGCGGTGAGCATCATGATCGGGATCGCCTGCGTCCGCGGATCGCGCCTCAGCTCGCGGCAGACCGTGAGACCGTCGAGGTCCGGCAGATTCAGATCGAGGATGACGAAGTCGAACCCTCCGCGCTGCACGGCGTGCAGCCCGTCGTTGCCGCGGCCGAAGACTGTGACGGTGTACCCCTCACGCTCGAGATTCAGACGAATCGTGAACGCGATGTCGTTGTCGTCTTCGATCAGTGCGATCCGCTTCATGCGTGGCCGGCGTTGGAGTGCTTGATGATCTGCCCTTCCACCAAGTACACCACCATCTCACAAATGTTCGTGGCGTGGTCGGCCATGCGCTCGAAATACTTGCCGATGAAGGTGAGACGGATTGCCGGCGAGATGTTGCGCGGATCTTCCATCATGTATGTCAGGAGCGCACGGAACGAGTCCACCGTGAGCTGATCGACGATGTCGTCCTGCTGGATGACCTCGCGGGCGAGCGCGGCATCGCCGCGCACGAAGGCATCGAGCGACTGCCGCACCATCCGCTGCGCGTCCTCGGCGAGGCGCGGCAGGTGAACGAGCGGCTTGAGCATCGGTTCGCGCGTCAACTCGCTCACCCGCTCGCAGACGTCGAGCGCCAGGTCTGCGATCCGTTCCAGCTCCGGCGTGATCTTCATGACCGTCGCGACGAAACGGAGATCGCCCGCGGTCGGCTGCATTTTCGCGATCAGCTCGATCACCCGCTGGTCGATCTGGACCTCCATCCCGTCGATGCGGTCGTCGTTCGCGATGACCTCCTCGGCGATCTGGAGCTCGTTCTCCAACAGGGCGCGGATCGACTGCTGCATCGCGTCCTCCACCATCGCGCCCATGCGGAGAAGGAGGTCTTTGATGTCTTCGATGTCGCGGTCGAAATGTCTGATTGTCATCGTCGTTACTCGCCTTTTCAGTCACTAGTGACTAGTGACTAGTCACTGGTGATCAGCCGAAGCGTCCCGTAACGTAGTCTTCGGTGATCTTCTCGCGCGGGTTCATGAAGATCGTATTCGTGTCGCCGTACTCGACGAGCTTGCCGAGCATGAAGAAGGCGGTCTTGTCCGACACGCGCGCGGCCTGCTGCATGTTGTGCGTGACGATCACGATCGTGTAGTTGGCCTTCAGCTCCCAGATCAGCTCTTCGATCTTGGTGGTGGCGATCGGATCGAGCGCGGAGGCCGGCTCGTCCATCAGGAGGATCTCGGGATCGACGGCGAGGGCGCGCGCGATGCAGAGACGCTGCTGCTGGCCGCCGGAAAGCGCGAAGGCGGACTCGTTGAGGCGGTCCTTCACTTCATCCCAAAGCGCCGCCCGGTGGAGCGACTTCTCGACTGTTTCGTTCAATTGTCCCCTGCCGCGCACGCCTCCGATCCGCAGCCCGTACGCGACGTTCTCGTAGATCGATTTCGGGAACGGATTCGACTTCTGGAACACCATTCCGACGCGCCGCCGCAGCTCGACCACGTCCGTGCCGTTCGAATAGATATTGCGGCCGTCGATCTGAATCATTCCCTCGCCGTGCGCTTCCGGGATGATGTCGTTCATCCGGTTGATGGAGCGGATGAACGTCGACTTCCCGCATCCCGACGGCCCGATGAGCGCAGTCACCTGCTTCTCGGGCACGTCGAGGCTGATGTCGTGCAGCGTGTGCATATCGCCGTAGAAGAAGTTGAAGTCCTTGACCGTGATCTTCGGCGGGACGGACGTGGTTGCGCTGGCTGGCGTTGTCGTCTTTTGCATCGTCGTCGGATTCATCGTTGTCGTGGTCATGGGCGGTTCATCTTCTCCAGGCGGCGGACGGCGAGGCGCGCGACGATCGAGAGCGTCAGGATGATCATCACGAGCAGGAACGCCCCCGCCCACGCCTGCCGGTGCCAGTCGTCATACGGCGAGATCGCGTACGTGAAGACCTGGACGGTCAGCGAGGCGATCGGCTGCGTGACGTTCGTCGACCAGAAGCGGTTGTTGAATGCGGTGAAAAGCAGCGGCGCCGTCTCCCCCGCGACTCGCGCGAGCGCCACGAGGATGCCGGTGAGGATTCCCGGCAAAGCCGCCGGCAGGATGACCGTGAACACGGCGCGGCTGCGCGTGGCGCCGAGGGCGAGCGCCCCCTCGCGCAATCCGCCGGGCACGAGCCGCAGCAGTTCCTCCGTCGTCCGGACGATGATCGGCAGCATCAGGATGCCGAGGGCGATGC
>DASXIH010000536.1:0-1502 GCA_036498125.1 Thermoanaerobaculia bacterium | reverse complement strand
AGGCTGTTGACGCGATCCGCCTGTTCGAGTTGCGACTCGACGTTCATGGCGCCACCATCACGCGGGAGCGGCCGGCGCCTTTCGCCGCATACATCGCAGCATCAGCGCGTCCTTTCCATCGTTCGACCGACTCTCCGCCGTACAACTCCGCCACGCCGCTGCTGAACGTGACCGGCACCTTCCGGCTCATGGCGATGCAGCTCTGCAGCACTTCGTTCGCGAGGCGCTCCGCCACCCCCGCACCGGCGTGCCGCAGCAGCATCGCCAGCTCGTCCCCGCCGCAGCGGCCGACCGAGTCGGTGCGGCGCACCGAGCGGCGAAGGAGCGAGCCGAGCGCCGCCAGGGCACGATCGCCCGTGGCGTGGCCATGCGTGTCGTTGATCGTCTTGAAGCGATCGATGTCGATCGTCACGAGGGTGAATGCCCTCTCGCCGCGCGCCTCCTCCAGCACCGCCTTTTCCAGCTCGCGCTCGAACGCGGCATGCGTCAGGAGGCCGGTCAGTCCGTCCGTGTCGATGAGGGAGCGCATCAGCCGGGCGCGCTCCAGGCGCGTCTCCACCGTCGCCAGCAGGAGGGCCGCGGAGACCGGCTTCGTGAGGTAGTCGTCCCCGCCGGCGCGAAGTCCGTCGAGCTGCGTGCCGAGCGCACGGTCATGCGTGAGAAAGAGGATCGGCAGCGTCGCCGAGGCGGGGAAATGCCGCACCATGCGCGCCAGGTCGATCCCGCTGGCGTCAGGAAGATTGATGTCGAGAATCAAAAGGTCGGGCCGGAACGATGCGAACGCCGTCTCGAACTGCGCCGCTTCGCAGGTCCACGCCGTCTGATAGCCGGCATCTTCAAGGACGGTCGTCAGATACCCCGCCTGATCGGGATCGTCCTCGACGCAGAGGATGCGCGTCGATTCGTCCATCCCCTCGGCGGCCGGCTCCTCGGGAGGTACGAGCATGAGCGCGGGAGGTGCCGCCTCGGCGGCCACCGCGGCACGAATATCGGCGGTGATCGCGTGCAGCGCCAGCATCGCGGTTCCATCGACGATCTGGTCGCAGCAGATCTCCTCGCCGGCCGCGGCGAGCTCCGCGATGCGGTCCAGGCCGTACGTTCCCGCCGTTCCGGCGAGCGTGTGGAACTTGCGCTCGAGCGCGATGGCGCTGCCATTCCCCGCCATGAGCGCCAGCTCGTTCTCGATCTCCGAGACCCTGGAGGCAAGGCCGAGAACGAATCGATCCCGCAGTGCGCGAATCTTCTCTTCTACTGAGGCGACGGCCATCGAACTTCTCCTTCGCTGGTAGGTCGCCGCGCGCGCCGGAAAAATACATCCGCCCCGCTGTATTTTTCCGCGTCCGGCGGCGACTACCGGGCATGAAGCCGCTCTTCAGCCTTGCACGCCGCGCGAACGTCAGCGGCCTTTCCATCCGGCGCCGGCTCCGGCTGATCACCATGATGATCACGACCGTGACGCTCTTCGTGGCAGGCGCGGCCCTCATCGTCTTCGACTACATCAC
>DASXIH010000535.1:0-1857 GCA_036498125.1 Thermoanaerobaculia bacterium | reverse complement strand
CGCCGAGGGTGCGCATCTCGATGTGAGGGAGGACGGCGACCATCGAAACGCCGCCTTCTTCCAGCGCGTCGACCATGGAGGCGACCGCCTTCGGCTCGTAGTGGATGTCGGCGTCGACGAAGAGAAGCAGCTCGCCGCGGGCGCGACGGCTCCCCTGCTCCAGCGCCCACGGCTTCCCGAGCCAGCCGGACGGCGTCTCTTGGCCCTGTACAACCGTCAGCCGAGGGTCGTCGAACGCGGCGAGGATCTGCGGGGTGCGGTCGGTCGACTGGTCGTCGATGACGATGATCTCGAGGTCGCGGTACGTCTGCGCCAGCATCGCGGCGACGGTCGCGCCGATGCTCCGCTCCTCGTTCCTGGCGGGGATGACGACCGAAACGAACGGGCCGCTCGTCCGGTCAGACGGACGGAGCGGCCGTTCGAGGATCAGATTGAGGATGGTGGTCCCGAGGGCGTAGAGCCAAACGGCTAAGGCGGCGACTTCGAGGAGGTGCATTTCAGAGCGGAGAGCTCTGAGCTCTAGGTCAAACCGGCGAAGAGCCTACCCGGCGCTGGGCGTCGATCGCGTACGGGGAATCGGGGAACTGGGTCGCGATACGGCGATACGTCTCCTTCGACTTCTCGCTGTTGCCCTGGGCGTCATACGACTGGGCGAGGAGTGAGAGGAGGGTATCCGGCGGGAGGACCTGGTCGGTCGCCTTCGCCAGCTCGGCGTTCAGCTCGATCGTCACCTTCGGGGCTTCCCCGCTGGCGATCCGGAGCTGGTAGAGGCTGTAACGCGCCGCGCCGACGAGGAGGTGCTTCGGATGGTCGCTGATGAAGTCGGAGAGGAGCGTCCGCGCCGTGGCGACGTCGCCCTTCGAGGCGGCGATCCGGGCGAGGTAGATGTTGGCGACATCTGCCGCCTTGGTTCCCGAGTAGTCCTTCTGGACGCCCTTGAACATCGCCTCGGCGGCGCTGGTCCGCTCCTGCTCGGTCTTGTACTTGGCGTCGGGGTTCGGGGTGCCGGGCTGAATCAGCGGCGAGTCGATGGCCGTGATGGCGATGCCCAGCGCCGCCTGCGCCTTCTGCTCCCGGGTGCTGCCGTAGAAATAGATGCCGTAGCCGATGACGGCCAGGACGACGACCGCCGCCGTGATGGCGACGAGGAGGCGCTGATTTTCTCTCGCCCGCGTGGTCAGGCTGCCGACTTCGTCGACAAACTTGTCGCGTTTGAGGTCTCTCCGATGCTGACGATCCATGGACAACTCCAGTAAAGAATGATGAAACCGCGAGACTCTAGTCGAATCGGGTTCAGAAATACAGAACGGGCGATGCGGAATTCCGAAGGGCGAGTAAAATGAGTCCGCGGTCCTCAGTCCTCGGTCCTCAGAAAAGCTGAGCAATTTCCGAGGACTGAGGACCGCGGACTGAGGACCAGTTTTTGCAGGTGGGCGACTCTCATCATCGGTAACGGGGAACTCAACATGACCGCGCGGGCGTTGCAGGCAATCTTCTTCTCAGGCCTATTGGCTACCTCTCTATTCGCTCGCCCGTCCCATGCCGCGGCTGCCGACGACGCGCCGACGGCGACCGTGCTCTGCTATCACATCGTCGAGTCGCCTCAGGACCCGCGGATGGAGATCGGCCGCGACGCGTTCCGGCAGCAGATGCGCTACCTCTCGATGACCGGCTACAACGTCATCCCCCTGCGCGAGCTGTACGACTACGTCACCGGTAAGCGCGCCTCGATCCCGCGCAACGCGGTCGTCATCACGATCGACGACGGCTGGCGCTCGACGTACACCGAGGTCTTCACCGAGATGCAGAAGCTCGGGTTCCCATTCACGGTGTTCATCTACCCACGGATCATCGGAC
>DASXIH010000534.1:0-16362 GCA_036498125.1 Thermoanaerobaculia bacterium | reverse complement strand
GTGTTCGACGCCGCAGCGGCCGGATGTTTTCAGATCACCGAGTACAAACCGGACCTCGACCTGCTGTTTCCTGACGGCGAGGTCGTCTCCTTCAGCGACGCAAACGATCTGCGTGAGAAGGTGGCGCACTATCTCGCGCATCCGGACGAAGCGGCCGCGAAGGCGAGGGCGGCGCGCGCGCGCGTGCTCGATCAGCTCACGTGGAAGCAGAAGGCGCAGGAGATTTGCGACGCGGTATTCGGCTGACGCATGCCTCTAACCTCTCTCTATAGGCGTCTGAGCTCTTACCGGTTCTCCGACAGCCTAAACGGCATCGCACGCAACCTCAGCGCGACCGTCGTCGCGCGCGGCGTCAGCATGACGGTGACGGTGCTTTTCACCGCCTTGTTCTCGCGCCATGTCGGCGTGGGTGGCTTCGGGCAATACGCGTACGCACTGTCTCTCACCACGCTCCTCGGCGGTTTGTGCGGCTTCGGCCTCGATAACTGGGCCATTCGCGAGCTCGTGCACGCGCCGAACGACTCGGCGCGCATCATCGGACAGGCGCTCTTCCTTCAGGCGATACTCAGTGTTCTATGTCTCGGCGGTCTCGCAGCCTATTTCACGTTCGTGCATCGTGACCCGACGGTGCTGGCCGTCACGTTGATCGTCGGCGCCTACACATTCCTGGACGTCAGCGGTTTGCTCGTGATCAGCGTCTTTCGCGCGCGCGAAGTCATGGCGTATGAAGCGATCGCCGTGTCCATCGGCAACGCGGCCCTCCTCGCCGTCACTCTGGCCGGAATCGCCCTCCATCTCGGTATTCGAGGTGTATTGGCGCTCGTGAGCACGAGTTACCTGCTGAAATTCATCGTGATTGTCTGGTATGCGAAGAGACGTTGCGGAGTCGGCTCGCTGATGCCGGAAATGAAGCCGGCTGCGACGCCTGTCCGGGCCGGGTTTCCGTTCTTCGTATCGTCGATCGGCAGCACCGTGTACGCAAACTATCCGCGTCTCGTGCTCGCGGTGTTCGTCGCGCTTCCCGTCGTCGGTCTCTATGCGGCGGCCGAGCGGATCATCGCCCTCGTGCTGGTCGTGAGCGGGATTCTCGACATCGTCGTCTACCCGATGTTTGCGCGTCGCATCGAGCATTCCGATGAGGCTTTCACTCGCGTTTATCAGCAGGTGGTCGACTTCACGCTAGTAGTCGGTCTCCTGATCGGCGTCGGCGTCGCTTCTCTGCTTCCGGAGATCGTGCGGGTCCTCTTCGGGAACGCTTATCGGGATGCGGTGCCGATCGGCATGCTGCTGGTGCCGGGAATCGCGATGTCGACGCTCGGCTATGTGAACGCCCGGGCGATGTTCGTGCTGCATCGCGAGAAGATGATGTCGGTCACGGTTGCGGCGACGACCGCGGCCGGAATCCTCACCGCGTTCCTTCTCATCCGCTCGTATGGCGTCAAGGGGATGGCCGTGACGACGCTCATCACGAGTGCGTTCGGATATCTCTTCTATTTCTTCTACCTCCGCATCAAACTCGGCTTGCCGTGGATCACGGCGCGGTACGTGACGTTTTTCGCGATGTTCGCCCTCGCGTTCGCCGTCGCGTATGCCGCCCAGGGGGGCGGTCTTGCCCAACGCTTCCTCGTGAACGGCGCGATGCTGCTGTTCATCGTCGTTCTCTTGTGGCTGACCGGGATGCTCGACTGGCTGCGCGTGTTTCAAGTCCGGGTCATTGCGGAGGACGCGACCGTGGGCGTGGCCTCATCATGACGATTGCGACGTCCAACGATCACGTTTTTGGTCGAGCACCGGTTCGGCCGTCATTGCTCCTTGGCCGGACCGTGCGGCGCCGATTGGCCATTGCGATCATGCTGCTCCTGCTCTCTCTTCGAGCAGTGACGTCGCAGCCCGCGGTGGTCATCGAAGGGAGCCGCACACTCGCCACGACCGCGCGGCCGAACCTCCCGATGACGGCGGTGGGCACCGCCCTGCTCGTACCGATGATCATGGCGCAGCCCGCTCTGGCATTCGTGTTCATCCTGTGCGACATGAACGGGTTCGGCGCCTATTTCGACCTCGATCAGTGGGGCGTCGCAGGGTTGTTCAAGTTTCGCGACCTCGAAATGGCGATTCTTCTGGTTGCGGCCATGGTGTTCTGGATGACGCGGCCCCGCCCGCGGTCCATGCGACCGACGCGTCTGCGGAGATACCTGCGATGGGTCGCCGTGGTCATTCCGGCACTCGCTCTCATCTACACGATCTTCACGCTTCGAGTTCAGGACCTGGCCACAACGGTGCGGTATTCGCGGCAGTTCTACGTCTGGCTGCTCATTCTCGCGGCGCCGCAGTTCATCCGCGTCCACCGTGACGTCGAGCGCGCCGTGATGTTCCTCACCGCCTACGTCGGGCTCGCGGCAGCCCTGTATGTCGCGCAGTCACTCGCTCCTCCGCAGACGATCCTTCGCTATTCGCAGCAGATGCCGACCGGCGAACAGACGCGCATCTGGGCTCCCAGCACGTCGGCGATCTTTGTCGGCGGTATGGCCGTCTTCGCCTTCCTTCTGCAAACGAGGCGGCGTTCGCGAGTTTTCCTCTGGATGATTTTCGCGGCGTGTGCTGTCGCGGTCGTGATGTCGCAAGCGCGAATGTTCGCGGGGGTCTTCTTCCTTGCGATCGGCATCATGCTCGTGCACAGGGCGATCGTGACGCACCGGGTCGGACTCGCCGTCCGAGTGGCGGCTACAGCTGTCGCGATCCTCGTCACCTGCGCGGCCCTTCTCTGGGCGGCGAATCGTCTCGATCCGCTGGTGCAGCTGTGGAATCGCCGCTTTGGGGAGCTCGAGCTCGACGTGCGGGCGCACGAGGGAAGCTGGACGGCGCGGGTCGCGATGTTTCGCTACCTTCCGCAGGTGAGGGAGCGCAATGGCGGAGGGATTTTCGCGTCGTTCTTCGGCATGGGATTGCGCGCGCTGACTCCGTCAGATCTGGCTCCGATGACGTTCTGGGGCGATGTTTCGCCGCCGATCTGGCCCGACAACGGCCTCGCCGGGATCACGTTCGCCGCCGGATATTTCGGCCTCGCCATGGTGATCCTGTTCGTCGTAGCGACCTTCTGGCGGCTCACCATGCAATTTGCCGCCGTGAAGGCGCCGGCCTGCCGAAGCATCACGCTGGCCGCGGTGTTGTTTTTCACGTTCGCGTTGCCGTTGATGTTCTTTTCGTCTTCGTTCCTCGGCGTTTGGGACGATGCGCTCGCCGTCGTGGTGCTGCTGATCATGGCGGAGCGGTCGGCGGCGATCCAGAAGCAATTGCCGCTGATGCGTAGCCACGCATGAGACTGCGATTCTTGATCGTCGCATGTGCTCTCGCGTTGACGGCGATCGCTGTGCGAACGCCGATGGCCGTCAATATGCGGGATCTCGCGGCGCTCCATGCCGCGGCGCCTTCTTCCGGGCGCGCCGCTTTGCAGCGCCCGGGTAGCGGCGGAACCACGGTTCGCGATCTCGGCCGGGGTGCGGCGAACGATCCCGCGGCGCTCACGTTGCGCGGAGACGCCGAGTGGCAGCTCGGGCGTGTCGACCGTGCCCGCGCGAGCTGGACGGCGGCCGGCGATTTTCGCCGTCTGGTGGAGGCGGGCTCGTATCTGGCGGGGCAGCGGAAATGGGATTCCGCGGAGGCGATGTACTTCGCCACGGCGAAGATTCCATCGAGTGGAGCGACCGGGTTGCTGGACGCGGCCGCGCTCCGCTGGAATCGGGAAGACAAGAAAAGTGCGATCAGCATTTACGAGTGGCTCGTCCTGTACCGTCCGGCCGACGGGGGCCCGCTCGCGTTTGCGAATCTCGCGACCCTGTATGCGGAGCGGGGCGAGTTTGCACGCGCGGATTCGGCCATACGCCGCGGACTCGCGAGGTGGCCGCGCAGTGTCCTGCTTCGCACTGCGGAGGGCGTCACGTATGCGAAGTCGGGCCGTACGCGCCAGGCCGACGCAACGTTGACGCAGGTATGGTCCGAGGACCGGAAAGCGACCGACGCATGCATCTGGCTCGCGTTGACGAAAGAGCAGGAAGGCGACGACGGCGCGGCCGCAGCACAGTTCCGCGACTGCCTGTCGGTCAATCCTGCCAACGCGCAGTGGCATTATCAATATGGATTGGTGCTGGCGCGCCTGAAACGTCCGGCTGAAGCCCGTCAACAGTTCCTGCTCGCGGCGGCGTTTCCGGCCGCTCGCGACCGGCTGCGTGAGATGGATGTTCCTTCCCGTTGAAGATTCTCACCATCTCCATTCATTTCGGACCGCCGTTTCAACAAGAGATGATGCGCGCGGCCGCGACAGCGGGGCATGAGGTCGTCTTCTATTCGGCGGGTTGGACCAATGTCAGGCGGAAGATCGGTCTTCGCTGGACGGAACGCGACGGAATCCCGGAGGCCCAGTTGCTCAACTCCGGAATCGTGGCGGGAACTTCGATGGATCCGTCGCTTCAGTGCGGCTCTTCCCACGTCGATGCGATCACCGAAGAGGTACTCGACCGCGTGAAGCCGGACGTCGTCCATGTGCACGAGCTGCAGGCGCACGGTCTCTCCACGCTCGACGTTCTGCGTCGCCGGAAAGTGCCGTACGTGGTATCGGTGCACAACTACTGGTGGGTTTGTCCTCAACTGAACCTGATTGCCGCCGACGGTGTCGCATGCCACGATTACAACGGCGGCGAGAAATGCACGCGGTGCCGGTTGTTGCCGGAGGCGGACAGCCGTGCCGGAGTGGAGTTCGCGAAAAGCATCTTCACGGCGTCTCCTCTCTTTCAACCGTTACGGCGACTGCGGCAGCGAACGCGCCGCCTTCTCTCGAAAGGGAAGGGGTCCGTCGCCCCGAATGGATGGTCCGAGCCGCGGTTCGCCGCGACCGACTTTGCCCGGCGGCGTGCGCTGGCCGTTGAAGGGCTGAATGCGGCGGCGGCTGTTCACGTCATGTCGACACGTACGCGGATGATGCTGGAGAGCTACGGAGTGGACGCGGAGCGGATCCGGGTGATTCCGATCACATTGAAGAGAGTGGATGCGCTTCAGCGTGCGAAGCACGTTGGCGGACATCCGGTCACCTTCGGCTATCGCGGACTCTTGTCGTACGCGAAGGGTGTGCACGTTCTCCTTGCAGCATTCGCGACTCTCGATCAAACGCGCGCGCGGCTCGTCCTCCATGGTGCGGGCGAGCCCGAATACGAAGCGGGACTGCGGACGATGGCGAAGGCGCTGAACGTCGAGTTTCGCGGCGAATACGATGCCGCCCGCATCCAGGAGATCGATTCGGAGATCGACGTCGGCGTCGTCTCCTCGCTGTCCGAGGAGACATTCTGTCTGACGGGGCTCGAGTTCCTGCGCACCGGTACGCCGGTCATCGCCTCGCGCCTCGGCGGAATGGTCGACTACATTCGCCCCGATGAGAATGGATGGCTCGTCCCGCCGGGCGACGTTGCGGCTCTGGCCGCGCGAATGCAGAGCATCGTCGACGAGCCCGAGCTCGCGGCATCACTCGACGTTTCCGCCCCTGATCTCGCGTCAATGCCGGCAGTTGCCGGCTCGATCCTGAACCTATATCGCAATGCAAACTGACCAATCGCAAAAACCGCTCTCCGTCTGCGTGGTGTCCTACAACAGCTTCGACATCGTGCGCCTTGCGATCGACTCGATCTACGGTACCTCCGATGATCTCGTGCGCGAGATCATCGTCGTCGACAACGACTCGAACGACGGCACACCCGATCGCATCCAGCAGACCTACCCGGACGTTCAGGTCATTCGCAACCATTCGAACGAGGGATACGCCCCGGCGATGAATATCGCGCTTGCGGCATCACGCGGGGACTACGTCATGACGCTCAGTCACGACGCCGAGCTGAAGCCGGGCGCCGCCGCGGCGCTGCTCGAATTCCTTCGCAGCCATCCGCGCGCCGGCCTGGCCGGTCCGCGAACCATCGACGGCAACGGCGAGGTCGTCACGACGCTGCATCATCCGAGTCTCATGCTTCGGACCTGGAGCGAGATCATCCCCGTCAAGCCGTGGTTGAAGCGGCGGCCTGCTTTGCGCCGTTTCATCGGACGCGTGTATCCGAATTCGTCGGGGCTCACTTCGGACTACTCGACGACGCATCGGGCGCCGGTCATCGATGGCGGCTGCGTGATGATGAAGCGGGCCACGCTCGACGCGGTCGGCCTGCTCGACGAGAAACTGATGCAGGGGCCGGACGACTACGACCTCTGCTACCGCGTGAGCAGGGCCGGATTCGAGACGTGGTATGTCGCCGAGGCGGAGATCGTTCACAAGACGTACGACAAGGACGACGTGAGCCTGCTGTCGCCGACGTACCTTCGGACCCAGTTACCGCAGGCCTCTTATCTCTACGGCAAGTATCACGGCCGGGTGTTGACGGCGTTCTTCTGTGGCTCCGCGTACCTGCTTGCATTGAAGTGGCGCCGGCAGGTCGTGCGGCTCTACGGCAAGGAGTCGGCGCACATGAACGCCGTGACCGAAGGCGCCGCCTTCTGTCTCAGCCCGTCGCGTTACGAGCGCGAATATCGCGCGCTTTGGGCGAGACCCGCCTGATGTGTGGCATCTGTGGAACCGCCGGTTTCGTGAATGCGGAGCTTCTGCGCCGCATGACGGATCTCATCGCGCACCGCGGTCCCGATGACGATGGAACCTACGCCGCTCCGGACGGCAGCGTCGGTTTGGGCAACCGTAGGCTCAGCATCATCGATCTCTCGGCCGCGGGGCACATGCCGATGTCCAACGACGACGGCACGCTGTGGATCACCTACAACGGCGAGATCTACAACTTCGCCGTACTTCGCGAAGAGCTCGAGTCGCTCGGCCACAGGTTCCGCTCCCATACCGATACCGAGGTCGTTCTGCGCGGGTTCGATGAGTGGGGCGCGGGAGTCTTTGCGAAGCTGAACGGGATGTTCGCCCTTGCGGTCTGGAATGCGAAGGAGCGGACGCTCACGCTCGCGCGCGACCGTTGGGGGCAGAAGCCGCTCTACTACGCCGCCCAGCAGCGGAAGTTGTGGTTTGCCTCGGAAGCGAAGTGCCTTCTCCTCGATCCGGCGATTGCGCGCAACGTGCGCCTCGACCGGCTGCCGGCGTTTCTGAATCACCTGAGCGTTCCGGCGCCCGACACGATTTTCGAAGGCATCTACAAGCTCGAACCGGCGCATTATCTCGTCTGGCGTGACGGGGCGATTCAGAAGAAACGCTACTGGACTCCTTCCGACGCGCAGACCGCGATCGGCGACGACGAGGCCGCCGAGCAATTTCGAACGCTCTTCCGCCGCGCGGTCGCGCGGCATCTGGTCAGCGATGTTCCGTTGGGCGTGTTCCTCAGCGGCGGCGTCGATTCGAGCAGCATCCTCGCCGCCGCTGCCGAAGTGACGCCGGAGCCGGTCCGCAGCTACACGATCGGCTACCGTCCCGACGATGCGGCGATGGAGCAGTCGGGCGCGAGCGACGTCCATCATGCCCGTCTCGTCGCGAAACAATTCGGCGCCCGCTATCGCGAGTTCATCCTCGAACCCGATCTCGCGCAGTTGTTGCCGAAGCTGGTCTGGAATCTCGACGAGCCGATCGCGGATGCGGCGGTCATTTCCTCCTATCTCATCTGCCGCGAGGCGCGCGATGAGGTGAAGGTGCTCCTCAGCGGACAGGCGGCCGACGAGTTTCTCGCCGGCTATAACCTGCATCAGGCGTATGCAGCGGCACGCCTCCTGCGGCGCGTCCCGAACGTCCTTCGCAACCGCATTCTGCAGCCGCTCGCGCGGGGCGCTTCCCTTGCGAAACGCGGCGTCCCCGGAATGGGCGCCGGCACGCTTCGAGCGGCAGGCCGGTTTCTCGACAAGACGTTGGACGCCGTCGATCTTTCCGCCGAGGAGATGTACCTGCGCTTTCGTGCATTCGGCGCGACGGGCGAACAGATCCCTGCGCTCCTCTCGCCCGAGGTACGGCGTCAGGTCGGCGCGAACGATCCCTCCGCTTTCGAGCATGCGATGTTCGCCGGATTGCCGCGGGGGATGGATCCTCTGACGCGGATCACGCGCGTCGACGCCGCCACGTTCCTTCCGGAGGTCAACCTCGCCTATACCGACAAGACGAGCAGCGCCGCATCGGTCGAGGTACGCGTTCCGTTCCTCGACAACGACTTGGTCGACTTCATGCTGTCCCTTCCACCCGATCTGAAACTGCGCGGACGGACGGGCAAGTACGTTCTGAAGCGGGCGATGACCGGCATCCTCCCGAACGAGGTTCTCTACCGCCGCAAAGCGCCGTTTGCGTCTCCGATGCGGACCTGGCTCCGTCGGGAGCTGCGCGAGATGCTGCTCGATGAATTGTCACCGGACGTCATCCGCCGGCAGGGCATCTTCGACGCTGACGAAGTCACCGCCTACGTCAACGCGCATCTCGCCGGAACGGCCGACGCGATGTACATCCTCCTCTCGCTGCTCACCTTTCAGTTGTGGCACCGCACTTACATTTCCGCGCCCGTACAGGAGGCGTCCGTCGCATGAGGCAAGTGATTCAGAGCAACCGCACGGGCGAGTTGAAAGTGGAGCAGGTCCCGGTGCCGCCTCTGCAGCCGGGCCGTGTTCTCGTCCAGGTGACGCACTCGCTCGTCAGCACCGGAACGGAGTCGATGAAGGTGCAGACGGCGCGCCGCAGTCTCGTCGGAAAGGCACGCTCGCGCCCCGATCTCGTCCGGCAAGTGATCAACACCTATCGCAAGGAAGGGTTCCAGAACACCTACCGGAAGGTGATGAACCGGCTCGACTCTCCCGCTCCGCTCGGATACAGCGCGTCGGGAATCGTCGTCGACGTCGCGCCCGACGTCGACCGCTTTCGTGTCGGCGATCGCGTTGCGTGCGCCGGGGCGGGCTACGCAAATCATTCCGAATACATCTCCGTCCCGGTGAATCTCTGCGCCACGGTTCCGGAGAACGTCGGACTGGACGCAGCCGCGTTCACGACGGTCGGTGCCATCGCGCTACAGGGCGTCCGGCAAGCGAACGTCTCCGTCGGCGAGAACGTTCTCGTGCTCGGCCTCGGACTCGTCGGCCAACTGACCGTTCAGATTCTCCGCGCGTCCGGGTGCCGCGTCTTCGGAGTGGACCTCGACCCGCGCCGCAATGATCTCGGACGGTCGCTCGGGGCTCAAACGATGGCGCCGGGCGATTCCGCGATGCAGTCGGAGGTGGCGCGCTTCACGGGCGGACTAGGATTCGACGCCGTCCTCATTTGCGCGGCCACGCGCGCGAGCGAAGCGGTCCGGATGGCGGCGGAGCTCGCACGCGATCGCGGACGGCTCGTCGTCGTCGGCATCATCGGGATGGAGCTGGAACACAAGACGTTCTACGACAAAGAGCTGACCCTCACGATGTCGCGGTCGTATGGGCCGGGGCGGTATGACCCGATGTACGAAGAGAGCGGGATCGACTACCCGGCCGAATATGTGCGCTGGACCGAGGGCCGCAACATGGAGGCGGTGCTCGACCTGTTGGCGCAGAAGAAGGTCATCGTCGAGCCGCTGATCACGCATCGGTTCGCGTTCGACGACGCGGCGAAGGCCTACGACCTGATCGCGGGGCCGGAGGCGTCTTCGGCGCTCGGAATCATCTTCGAGTACACGGGCGACGCGGAGCGTCAGGACGCCGTCCGCCTCCCGCGTGGGACCACAACCGCGGCGCGGCCATTCCGTCTCGGCGTCATCGGTGCGGGCAACTTCGCAAAGACGATGCTGCTCCCGCATCTGAAAAACGACCAGCGCGTCTCGTTCGAGGGCATCGCCACAGCGACGCCGGTGAATGCTTCCGACACGGCGCGCAGGCTCGGCTTCCGTCTCTCGAGCACCGACGCCGCGCAGATCCTCGACGACCCTGCGATCTCGGCCGTTCTCGTCGCCACGCGGCACGACCAGCATGCAGCGCTGACGGAGCGCGCCCTTCGAGCCGGGAAAGCGGTCCATGTCGAGAAGCCGCTCGCGCTCGACGAGCTCGAGCTCCAGCGCATCATCGACGCGTACGCCGAAGCTGCCTCACCGTTCGTCATGGTGGGTTTCAACCGCCGCTTCGCGCCGCTGGTCGTCGAAATGCGCCGCCTCCTCGGCACCGCGATGCCGCGCACGATGCTCTATCGCGTGAACGCCGGCTTCGTGCCGGCGGATCACTGGTATCACTCGCCGACGGAGGGCGGCGGCCGTCTCATCGGCGAGGGGTGTCATTTCATCGACCTCCTCGGTTTTCTCGCCGAATCCCGCCCGTCGCGCGTGTACGCCTCGGCGATGGACAACGCGGGGACGTACCACGATGACAACGTCTGCGTGAACATCGAATTCGAGAACGGCTCCGCCGGGAGTGTCGTTTACGTCGCCGCCGGAGATGCGTCGTTCTCGAAGGAGCGTCTCGAAGTCTTCTGCGGCGGCGCGATGGCGGTGATCGACGATTTCCGCGAGCTGACATTCACCCGCGGCGGAAAGCGAAAGGTCATTCGCGGCAAGCAGGACAAAGGACACGAGGCTGAGATGCGTGCCTTTGTCGACGCCGTGACGAACGGCGCACCTTCGCCGATGCCGTTCGAAACACTCGTCGACAGCACCCTCGCCACACTCGCCGCTTACCGCTCGCTCCAGGAACGGCGTCCCATCGACGTTCCGGTCCTTTTCACTCGCGCTTGATGTCCCGACTTCGATGGTATTGGCGGCGTTTCCGTTCAATGGAGCCGCAGGAGCTCCGCTATCGCGTCGTGCAGCGGATGCGCACGGAGCGGGAGCGCGTGCGTTGCAAGCTCGCACGGCGCCGAGGCCAACCGGATTGGGAGAAGTGGTGGAGCGACCGCGCGCCTCTCTTACGGCATCACGACCGCCATGAATTCGCGGCGAAGTTCCCCGAAGAAGCGCGCGCGATCGTCGAGAGCGCGGGCCGTATCGCCGCCGGAGAGGTTGTCTTCTTTGAGCATCTGCCGGTCTCCATCGGCAGCGTTCCTGATTGGCATCGCGATCCCGTCACAGATCGTCGCTGGCCGGCGGATCGCTTCTATGCAGGCGTCGGGATCCGGTGGGGCGGCGCGAAAACGGTGTGGGAAGCGGCGCGCCATCAGCATCTCGTCACACTCGCGCAGGCTTTCTGGCTGACGGAAGAGCCGCGATTCCTCGAAACGCTCACGAGGCAACTGGAGTCGTGGTTCGCGCAGAACCGGCCGCTTCATGGCGTGCACTGGACGAGCGGACTCGAAATCGGCATTCGCCTCATCAGTTGGTTCTGGATTCTCGAAATCTGCGGACCCGCCGCCTTTTCGTCCGAGCTTCGGCGGCGCTGGTCGGAGGAGATCGTCGCCGGCGGCGAGTACCTTGCGAATCATCTTTCCGCGTTTTCGTCGGCCAACAACCATCTGATCGGCGAGGCGGCGGGGCTTTACGTCGCGTCCGTTCTCGTGCCCGAATGGCGTCAGGCCGCGGCATGGGGACAGACCGCCTGGGACGTCCTTTCGCGAGAGGCGACACGTCAGATTCTTCCCGACGGCGCGCCGGCCGAACACGCAGCTCACTACCTCGGGTTCATCGTCGACTTCTACTTATTGATGATCGCGATCGGCGAACGGCGAGACTCCTTTTCACCTCCTGTGATCGAGCGTCTGCACGCCGCTGGTCGTTTTCTCGACGCGATCACGAATCGGTCCGGAACGGCGTTCCGGTTCGGCGACGAGGACGGCGGCACCGCCTACGCGTTGACCGTCGCTGCGGATGCCGCACTCGCGCGCCGCATCTCGCTCGCGGTTGTTTGCAACGACCGCTCGCTTGCTCCTCCGGATGCGTCTTATGACCCACGTTCGTGGTGGCTCTTCGGCGCCGAGGGCGCTTCTCGTTTCGAGAAACTCGCGGACACGCGAACGGAGCCGGCACTCGATTTTCCTGACGGAGGCTATTGGATCGTTCGGAACGACGCCGCCGACGCGCGACTTCTATTCGACTGCGCGCCGCTCGGGTACCTCTCGATTGCGGCGCACGGACACGCGGACTGCCTGAGTGTGTGGCTGAACGTCGGAGGCGATGAGGTCTTCGCGGAAGGTGGAACGTACAAGTATCACGAAGAGCCGGAGTGGCGGTCGTTCTTTCGCGGGACGGCGGCTCACAACACCGTGCGCGTCGACGGCGCCGATCAGTCGACGGCCACCGGTCCGACGATGTGGCAGCGTCGCGCGACTCCGCGGCTGATCGCGGTGAAGCGCGAACGCGATATGACCTGGCTCGAAGGGGAGCACGACGGATACGAGCCGGTGACGCATCGCCGCGCGGTCGCGCAAGCGTTCGACGACTACCTTCTGATCATCGACTGGCTCCTCGGAGACGATACGCATACCGTCGAGCGCTTTTTTCATCTGTCGCCGAAGCTGGGCATAACGGCTGACGGAAGCGCGATCGCGATCGAGACAAGCAACGGAGCGATGAACGTTTACGGCGGGTTGAGCCCGACTCCCGGCTGGCACTCGGATCACTTCTGGCGCCGCCAGCAGTCGACGACGCTTTACGACAAGTGGACCGGTTCGCTCCCGGCAGTGTTTGCGACCGTGGTGTCGTCCCCTGGCGTAGCGCTTACCGTCAACTGCAAGACCAGCCAGCCGGAAGCCGCGGTTACCCTCATCGTAGAAGGAACCGGCTGGAGTGACGCCTGGCATTGCTCGCCGGAGCATCGGCGCTACAGTCGATCGGTCGACGGCGTCATCACAGCGGAAAAGAACTTGTAGCTCGGGGACTGATATGCGCGTTTCAGTATTCGGTTTGGGATACGTCGGGTGCGTATCTGCGGCGTGTCTGGCGCGCGAGGGACACTTCGTCGCCGGCGTCGATCCCAACGAGGCGAAAGTCGAGACGATCCGTAGCGGCTCGAGCCCGATCATGGAGCCGGGACTCGAAGAGACGTTGCGCGAAGCGGTTCGCGCCGGACGCATTACCGCGACGACGAACGTCAGTGAAGCGATTGCCACGACCGACGTTTCGTTCGTCTGCGTCGGGACGCCGAGCCTCGACTCCGGCGCGCTCGATCTTTCGTACGTCCGCCGCGTCTGCGAGCAGATCGGCGGCGCGCTTCGCGAAAAGGCGTCGGCGCATACAGTCGTGTTTCGCAGCACCATGCTTCCCGGAAGCACCGACCGCGAGGCCATCCCGCTGCTCGAGCAGAGCGCCGGCCGCCGCATCGGAGATCGGCTCGACGTCTGCTACAACCCCGAGTTTCTGCGCGAGGGGACCGCGATCGCCGACTTCTACGATCCTCCGCGCACCGTCATCGGGGAAACCTCTTCCGCGGCCGGCGACGTCGTCGCGGAGATCTACCGCAACTGCAACGGTCCGGTCGTGCGCACGGACATCCGCACCGCCGAGATGGTGAAGTACGCTGACAACACCTTCCATGCTCTCAAGATCTCGTACGCCAACGAGATCGGCTCGCTCTGCAAACAGATGGGCGTCGATAGTCACAAAGTCATGGACATCTTCGTGCTCGACACGAAGTTGAATCTCTCGCCCGTCTACCTGCGGCCGGGCTCCGCGTTCGGCGGCTCCTGTTTGCCGAAGGACCTCCGCGCACTGATTCAGCGCGGCAAGGAGCTCGACGTCGACACGCCGGTCCTGCGCGCGGTCGTCGAGAGCAACGAGCGGCAGAAACGGCTCGCATTCCAGATGATCCGGAAAACGGGCCGGAAGAAGATCGGGGTCCTCGGCCTCAGTTTCAAGAATGACACGGATGACTTGCGCGAGAGCCCGGCGGTCGACCTGGTGGAGACGCTCGTCGGCAAGGGTTACGACGTGACGGTGTACGACCCGAACGTCAGCATCGACGCATTGATCGGCTCGAACAAGGCGTTCATCGATCGCGAGCTTCCGCACCTTTCCGTCCTGATGCGCGGCTCGCTGCAAGAGGTCGTGGATCACGCGGACGTCATCGTCGTCACGAAGCGCGACAAGAGTTTTGCCGGCGTCTACAGCCGCCTCCAGCCCTCGCAGACGTTGATCGACCTCGTGCGCATTCAGAAAGAGACGGCGGAATTCGACGCTCGTTACCAGGGAATCGGTTGGTGACCGCCCGCAAGAAAAGAATCCTCATCCTCGTCGAGAACCTTCCGGTCCCGTTCGATCGCCGGGTGTGGATGGAAGCGACGGCGCTCCGCGACGCGGGCTACGGCGTCTCCGTGATCTGTCCGCGCGGCGGAAAGTACAAGCGTCTCTACGAAGTCATCGACGGCGTGACGATCTACCGCTATCCGCTGACTGCTGCGGCAGGCCATCTCGTCGAATATGCCATCGCCTGGCCGGCGACGCTGCTGCTCGCGATCATCGCCAAACTGCATCGCGGTTTCGACGTCATCCAATCCGCAAATCCTCCCGACTTCTTCTTTGCGATTGCGCTCCTGTTCCGCCCGTTCGGCGTCCGCTTCGTCTTCGACCATCACGACCTCGTGCCCGAAACGTGCGAGACGCGCTGGAGCGGGCTGAAGCTGCGTATTCTGCGCGGTCTGATGCTGATCGCCGAGCGCTGGACGTTCCGCAGCGCCCATCGCGTGATCTCGACGAACGAGTCGTATCGCGAAGTGGCGATCCGGCGCGGCGGCGTACCTCCCGAACACGTCTTCGTCGTCCGCAGCGGGCCGCAGTCCGATCGCTTCAAACCCGTTCCCGCGCAGGAAGAGCGAAAAAAAGGCCGCAGGTATCTCGTCTGTTACCTCGGCGTCATGGGTCCGAACGACGGGCTCGATCTCCTTCTGCGGAGCATCGCATTTCTCGTCCACGACCTGAAGCGGGACGACATCTACTTCACCCTCATCGGCTCCGGCGACATGCTGCCGTCGCTGCAGAGCCTCGCCGAGGAGCTGCGGGTCACGGACGTCGTGCAGTTCACCGGCCGCATTTCGGACGAAGAGGTCATCGCGCTGCTCTCGACCGCCGACGTCGGCGTGGCGCCCGATCCGAAAGATCCGCTGAACGACGTCAGCACCATGAACAAGATCATCGAGTACATGGCGATGGGGAAGCCGGTCGTCGTGTTCGATCTGAAGGAGGCGCGCGTTTCGGCGGGGGACGCCGCCATTTACGCCACGCCCAACGAGCCGGACGACTTCGCGCGAAAGATCGTCGAATTGCTCGAAGATCCCGAGCGGCGCTTTTATATGGGCGCGATCGGCCGTCAGCGCTTCCGCGAAAAACTCGCCTGGGAGCACCAGCGGGACAACCTCCTTCGCATGTATGCCGGACTGTTCGGCGAGACTGTAAAGAAGGAAGGTTTGCGCATCCTCTTTCTCAACCACAACGTCGTGCGTGCCGGCGGCACGTTCTTTCGCGCGCTCGACGCGGCGCGTCATCTCGTACGCCGCGGCCACCATGTAACGCTCCTCTCGATCGACAACACCTCTCGTTTCCGGATCTCGACGGAGGTGGTCGACGGAGTCGAGATCGTCCACACTCCGGATCTCTTCTGGGGACTCGGCCGATCGGGTTGGGATCCGTGGGACGTCCTGGTGCGGCTTCGATACGTCATGAAACGCGACTGGGACGTGGTCCACGCCTGGGATTGCCGTCCCGCCGTGATCTTTCCGTCTCTCGCGGTTCGCTTTCTGAAGAACGGCAAAAGCGCACCGCTCTTCATCGACTGGTGCGACTGGTGGGGGCGAGGCGGCACGCAGATGGAGCGCGGCGGCTCGTGGCTTCGCTACGTCTACAATGCCGTCGAAACCTTTTTCGAGGAGTCGTTTCGCCGCTACGCGGATGGAAGTACCGTCATCTCGCGAGCCTTGTTCGACCGCGCCGTCCGGCTTGGTGTGCCGGCTGACAAAATCCGCATGCTGCCTCAGGGTTGTGACGAGGTCACCGCGCCCGACATCTCGCGCGCGGACGCCAGGAAGGAGCTCGGCATCGACCCCGATGCCGTCCTGCTCATTTCCGTCGGCGTTCTGAACGTCCGGGACGCCGCATTGCTCTTCGATGCCGCCCGTCTCGTACGCCAGGAGATACCGAAAGCACAGTTCTGCCTCATCGGAAAGAATCGCGCCCGCGTTCCCGACGATCTCGCGAACACGGTTATTCACGACCTCGGATACCTTCCCAATGAGCCGCTCGAGCATTACCTCGCGGCGGCCGACGCCGCCGTCGTGTCGCTCGCCGATACTCTTTCGAGCCGCAGCCGGTGGCCCTCGCGCCTCAATATGAGCATGAGCCGCTCGATCGCCATCGTGACGAGCCGCGTCGGCGATCTGCCAGCGATATTGGAGCGAGAGGGCGCCGCATTCGTTACACGTCCCGACGCCCGCGATCTCGCGGCGAACATCGTCCGCGCGGTGACGGACACCGAAGCTGC
>DASXIH010000533.1:0-5712 GCA_036498125.1 Thermoanaerobaculia bacterium | reverse complement strand
TGCGCGAAGGCGCCGATCACCATCCCCCACGCGACGAGCACGACGAGAGAACGGTCGCTGGTCCGTCTGCCGAAGATGAGCAGCGTCGTGACCAGGACGATGTTCATGCACATCGGCGCGACGTAAGAGAGGAAGAATTTGTGGTGGCTGTTGAGGATGCCGAGGCACCAGGCCGAGAGAACGAGAAGGCCGACGCCGGGCCACATGATGCGGACGACGGTGATCGTGACGTCGCGGATCGCCCCGTGGTACCCGGGCGCGATGGCGAACAGGAGCCACGGCGTCAGAAGGACGCCGATCAGGACGAGAATCGCGATCGTCAGCGCCAGGAGCGATGCCACGATTCCCGCGACTCGCCCGGCGGTCTCTTCGTCGTTCTCCGCCAGCAGCCGTGCGTAGACCGGGATGAACGACGCGGAGAGCACCCCTTCGCCGAAGAGGTTCTGCAGCACGTTCGGAATCCGGATCGCCGCGCGGTAGATGCCGGCGGCGTCGGAGTTGCCGAGGAAGTGCGCGAATACCTTCTCGCGGACGAAGCCGGAGATGCGCGTCAGGAAGATGCCGGCCGCAACGAGGACGGCAAAGCCTGCACGGGGTTTAGCGGAATTCACGTCGGACACGGAGCGTAAGATACCTGCACTGATGGCTGAACCCATTCGAATTGCAGGAGCTGGGCCGTCCGGCCTTGCCGCGGCGATCGTCCTGGCCCGTGCGGGGCGGACGGTCGAGGTTCACGAGGCAAAACGCGACGTCGGGGTGAGGTTCATCGGCGACCTGCAGGTGATCGAAGGGGCGTCGGAGCGCGAGACGGTCCCGAACTTCCTCGACCGGATCGGGATCGAGCGGAACTTCTACTTCCGCCCTGCGACGTGGGCCACGTTCTACGACCACCGCAGCAAAGGGCGGACGATCCGCAGCGACGCACCGTACGGCTACTTCATCCGCCGCGGCGCCGAGGAGAACACGCTCGACCGCGGGCTCCTGGCGCAGGCGATCGCGCTCGGCGTCGACGTCCGGTTCAACTCGCGTTTGAACACCGCGGACATCATCGCGACCGGACCTGCCGCGCCGGACGGACTCGCGCGCGAGATGACGTGGAAGACGAGCGACCCGGAACGGATCGACGTCTATTTCAACCATCACCTCTCCCCTGGCGGCTATTCGTACCTTTTCATCCTCGACGGGATCGCGACGTTCGGCTGTGCCATCGTCGCCGACTTCAAGAAGATCGACGACTACTTCGCGCACTCGCTGGCCGAGGCGCGGCGGATTGCGGGAGCGAGCGTGCCGGACGACGCGCGCACCGGCTATTCGTACATGAACTTCCATTTGAAGAACCGCGCGACGTCGAACGGCTCCCGGTACGTCGGCGAAGCCGCCGGTTTTCAGGACTATCTCTTCGGCCTCGGCATCCGCTACGCGCTGACGAGCGGCTGGCTCGCGGCGCGCAGCATTCTCGAGGAGCGCGACTTCGACGAGCTGTGGCAGAACGAGCTCCGTGCGAAGCAGG
Source organism: Thermoanaerobaculia bacterium (assembly GCA_036498125.1). Lineage (GTDB taxonomy): Bacteria > Acidobacteriota > Thermoanaerobaculia > Gp7-AA8 > Gp7-AA8 > DASXHZ01. The sequence continues at coordinate 4,202 of DASXIH010000533.1, read as the reverse complement.
AGACGAGTCTCGTGAATCGCTTTCTGTACGAGGCGGGCGGCAATACGGGACTCTCGATGTTCGTGCGGCAGGCGGCGCGCGCGAAGGACTTTCACCGTTATCTCAGCGGGTGGCATGAGCGCCGCTGGTGGAAGTCGCTGCTGGCGCCGGTCGTGCGGCGCGTCTGGCGCCATGAGGGACGATGCATGCACAAGCCGGGTGAGCACTGGTGCCGCTCACGCGATACGGAGATGAAGGTCCCGCCCCTCGGACCGGTGTCATGAACGTCGACGAGGCTTACGACTTCTGTCGCGCCGTGGCGCACAAACACGGCGCGAACTTCTCGGTCGGCTTTCGTTTTCTGCCGAAGGCGAAGCGCCGCGCGGTCTACGCGGCGTACGCGTACTGCCGGTTCGCGGACGACATCGCGGATGATCCGGGCAGCGGCATTTCGGAGCGGCTCGACGCGTGGCAGCGGGAACTCGACGCGTGCTACGCCGGGGCGCCGGAGCATCCGATCACGATTGCGCTCGCCGACGCGCTGAAGCAGTTCGCGATCCCGAAGAGTGCATTCATCGCGCTGATCGACGGTTGCCGGCAGGACCTCGTGAAGACGCGCTACGAAAACTTCGACGAGCTGCTCCGCTACTGCGAGCTCGTCGCGGCGTCGATCTCCGACATCTCGCTCGCGATCTTCGGCTATCGGAACGACAGCGCCATCGAGCACGGGCGTCATCTCTCGACGGCGCTGCAGCTGACGAACGTGACGCGCGACATCGGCGACGACCTCGCCCGCGACCGCGTCTACGTCCCGCAGGAGGACCTCCGACGTTTCGGCGTTTCCGAGCGCGACCTCGTTGCGCGCCGCGAGTCGCCGGAAGTACAGCGCTTGATCGAGTACCAGATCGATCGTGCCGAGGGGTACTTCCACGCCGCGGAGCCGCTGCTCCAGGAGCTGGAGTTCGACGCACGCTTCCCGGTGTTGTTGATGGGTGGTATCTACGCAACGGTGCTGTCGAAGCTGCGGAAGGACCCGCTGGTGGTCATCCGGCGGCGTCTCTCGCTGTCGAAATGGCAGAAGATCGCCGTGGTCGGCACGCGCATGTTGCGTCCACACTTTGTGTAACGCGGACGCGGGACCGTTCGTCTACCGAAACGTGAAACGTCTCTTCGCGATCGTCTTCGTCCTAGCCGCGCTTAGCGCGCGGGCGCAGGAGATCGAGACGACCACGATCGTCGTGCCGATCGTCGGCAACATTGCCGGCATCGGCGTCCGCTGGGTGACCTCGGTCGAGCTGCGCAACACCACCGGCATGCCGGTCGAGGTCTGGATGCTCCTGCCGACGACCGCCGAGGCGCAGGCGTTCAACCGGACGCTCGCACCGAACGAGACGGTCACGATGTCCGACGTCATCGCGCAAGCCTTCGGGACGACCACCGCGCTCTCGCCGCTGAAGGTCATCACGACCGGGCGCCGGTCGGTGACGGTCCGCGCGAACGTCTACCCTGTGCGCGGCGACGGCCAGGTGCTCGCGGCGGAGCCGATCACGGTCGACTACGGCCCGTCGTTCTATCCGATCCGCTACCTCCCCGGCCTCGCCTTCAGCGACGACTTCCGGACGAACATCGGCCTCGCGAATCTCAGCGAGGACAAGGATGCGACGTTCATCCTCGCGCTGCAGCGCCTCCCCGGCCGCAACGTTGCGGTCTCGCGTATCACGCTCCCGCCGGAAAGCCTGTCGCACACGCCGATCCAGTCGCTCTTTCCGCTGATCACCAGCGGCGGCGATTTCACGATCGTGGTGGAGACCGCGAGCTCCGACACGTTCGTCTACGCCTCGGTGATCGACAACAACACCACCGCCGCGCGCTTCATCCACGCGAACGTCGGCCTGCCGGTTGACGTGACGCAGTAAGGTTGCGTGGTTACGATGTTGCGGGGTTTCGAAAACCGCTAATCCGAAACTTCGTAACTCCGAAACCGCGTAACCCAGATATTCTGTTGCGCCGATGGACGAGCCCGAATACCTCATCTGTCTTCAGTGCGAGACGCCGACGTACCAGTTCGAGTTCGTGAACGGGAAGCTGTCGTCGATCGTGTGCAACGTCTGCGGCGCCGACGACCCGTCGGACTTCGTCACTGAAGCCGAGTTCGAAGAGCAGACCGGCGGATGAACCACCCCGTCGTCATCGGCATCGCGGGCGGCACCGGCTCGGGAAAAACGACGGTCGCGCGCGCCATCTACGACCGTGTCGGCAAAGACCGTATCGACTGGATCTCGCACGACTCGTACTACCGCAACTTCGACGGCTACACACCGGAACAGCGGCACCACATCAACTTCGACCACCCCGACTCGCTGGAGACCGAGCTGCTCGTCCGGCACCTCGACGTGCTCGCGAAGGGGTCGTCGGTCGACGTGCCGGTGTACGACTTCACGACGCACTCGCGGAAGAGCGACGAGTGGCAGCACGTGTCACCAAAACGCGTCTTGATCGTCGAAGGGATATTGATCCTCGCCGAGCCCGAGCTGCGGAAACGCATCAACATCAAGCTGTTCGTCGACACGCCGGCGGACATCCGCCTGCTCCGCCGCCTGATGCGCGACACGAAGACGCGCGGGCGGACGGTGGAGTCGGTCATGGAGCAGTACATGACGACCGTGCGGCCGATGCATGAGGAATTCGTGGAGCCGTCGAAACGTCATGCGGATCTGATCATCCCCGAGGGAGGCGAGAACCAGGTCGCCCTCGACGCAATCATCTCCAGAGTGGAGCACCTTCTTACATCATGATCATCGCGGCACTTCTCTTTGCAGCAACGACGGCAGTACCGAGCGACGCGTGGAAAGTGACGCTCGACGACTACAAGACCAACCTCGCGGCGCATAACGTCGAGAAAACGTTCCTCGACGCCGCGACGCTCGAGCAGGAGCTCCTGCCGATCCTCGACAAGCTCTCGCCGGAGGACTACACACTCCTCCAGGACACGACGGCCGGAGGCATGCAGCTCAACCGCAAGGGCGTGATCTTCGTGCATCCCGACGCCGACTTCTTTCTGAAGATGGCGCAGGAGCACGGCAGCCGCGCCGACGTGAACTTCTTCGAAGACTTCCAGAAGTCGTTCCCGAACGGACCGATGCCGTCGTGGATCAAGCTCACCGACAACGGCGGCGCGTGCGTCGACGCGAAGGGCAACGAGTTTCCGTCTCGGCTCCGCGACTGGCAGATCTATCAGGCCCGCTTCCCGGGCAGCTATCGCTCGTACGTCGCGATGCTGCTGCGCGGGATGGAAGCCGATAACTCCGACCCATCGCGGCAGTGCAAGTAGCGCTTACTTCGTCTGCCACCAGAGGAAGCCGAGGATCTCAGCCTCGTTCTTGACCTGTTCGGAGACCGGCTCGCCGCCGGCGTGGCCGGCGGAGACGTGGTAGCGGAGCACGACCGGATTGTTTGAACCGGTCCTGTCCTGGAGCATCGCGGTCATCTTGCGTGCGTGGAGCGGCGCGACCCGCGTGTCGGCATCGCCGGTGACGAGCATGACGGCCGGGTACGTCGTCCCCGCGACGACGTGCTGGTAAGGCGAGTACGCGTAGATCCACTGGAAGTCTTTCGGATCGTCGGGATTGCCGTACTCCGCGATCCAGAAGCTCCCGGCGAAGAACTTGTGGAAGCGGAGCATGTCGGTGAGCGGATAGCCGCAGAGCACGGCATGCATCAGCTCGGGGCGCTGCACCATCGTCGCCATCACGAGGAGGCCGCCGTTGCTGACGCCCGCGATCGCGAGGTGCCGCGGCGAGGTGTACTTGTTCGCGATCAGCGCCTCGGCCGCGCCGATGAAGTCGTCGTACGAATGCTGCTTCTGCTCGAGGATCCCGGCGCGATGCCAGGCGCCCCCGAACTCCCCTCCGCCGCGCAGATTCGCGAGCGCGTAGACGCCGCCTTGCTCGGCCCAAAGCACAGCCCGTGGCGTAAAGGTCGGACGTTGGCTCTCGTTGAACCCGCCGTAGCCGGTCAGGTACGCGGGCGCGCTGCCGTCACGCGGCGTCCCCCTCTTGTACATGACGAACATCGGCACCCTGGTGCCGTCCTTCGAGGTGTACCAGACCTGCTCGGTGACGAAATCGTCCGAATTCACCGGGAGGTTCTGGCGATGGAAGACGCTCTTCTCCTTCGTCCGAACGTCGTACGCATAGATCGTCGGCGGCACGGCAAACGAACTG
>DASXIH010000532.1:0-6553 GCA_036498125.1 Thermoanaerobaculia bacterium | reverse complement strand
GTACGGCGTGTTCGACATCGACTCCGTGCCGCCCGCGAGGAGCACCTTCGCGCGGCCGAGTCGGATCTCGTCGGCGGCGTTCATGATCGCGCGGAGACCGGAGCCGCACGCCTGGTTCACCGTGTACGCCGGCGTCTCGTGCCGCAGTCCGGCACGGATCGAGACCTGCCGCGCGGCGTTCGGTCCGACGCCGGCCTGCCGAGCATTCCCGAAAATCGTCTCGTCGACGGCAGCCGGATCGATGCCCGAGCGCTCGAGCGTCGCCTTCGCCGATGCCACGCCGAGGTCGGGAGCAGTCAGTTTCGACAGCGCGCCGCCGAACTTGCCGATCGGCGTTCGAACGGCGGCAACCAGGTAGATATCTTCTGTCAAGTGAGCAGTCCTGCGACCGTGTTGTAGTACGTCTCTACCGCGTCCAACAATTCTTGCTTCCCGATCTTTTCGTTTGCGCCGTGGGCGTCGAGGATGGAGCCGGGGCCGAAGAGCATCGGCTTGCCGAGCGCGCCGAGGTGCGGGACGTCCGTGTTGAACGCGACGACAATGGACTCCGCGCCGTCGGGGACGACCATGTGTTGCGGCGGATTGCCGTGCGTCCAGGTGATCGTCCCGCCGTTCTTCGCGAGGATCGGATCGAGGCGCGCGCGGATGTCCTCCGGCGTCGTGACGAGGCGGAAGATCATCTCGCACTCCGCCTTCGCCGCGATGATGTTCGGCTTCTCGCCGCCGCGTACAACGCCGACGTTCACCGTCGTCTCGCCGAGATTGTCGTCGCGTCCCCAATCCGTCGCGTTGATCTCGGCGATCGCGTTGACCATCTTGTTGATCGCGGAGTCGCCGAGGTGCGGGTAGGCCGAATGCGCGGCGACGCCGTCGAAGCGGACGACGCAGGTGAACGCGCCTTTGGACGCGCGCGCGAACTGCGAGCCGGTCGGCTCGCCGACGATGACGTACTCGGAGCCGAGGTCGCGGAACACCACATTCGCGCTCTTCGCACCGATCGAGTCGGTCTCCTCGCCGACGACGAAGAGGAATGCGAAGTCGCGAATGTCGCTCGTGAGCAGCTTCTCCCCCGCCGCGATCATCGCGGCGATGACGCCCTTCGTGTCGCACGCGCCGCGGCCATAGACGTGCGTCTGGTCTTCGCGCGATGGAAACCACGGCGGCACCGTGTCGAGGTGCGAATTGATCACCACGCGCGGCCGGCCGCCGGCAGACGCGAAGAGGTTGAACCGCGTCTCCGACACCTCCTGGCGCCGCGTCTTGAATCCGAGGCGCTGCAGCTCGTGGTCGAGGAAGTCGGCGTGCGTGAACTCGTCGCCGGTGGTCGACGGGATGTCGATGAGCTGGCGCGCGAGCGCGATGGGATCGATCAGTGAAATCTCCGTCGCCGTGGAAACTCGCGCTGCTGCTCGTCGATCTTCCCGAAGAACGGGCCGAACTGCCGGTGGATGGCGGCGAGGTCGGGATCGTTCGGGTACTGCTCCCGGATCTCGCGCGCGATCCTGTTCGCCTCGGGACGGTCGTCGCGTCCGATGGCGAGGCCGAGGTCGCACAGCGAGTGCTCGCGCGGATCGAGGTTCTCGGCATTTCCGAGCGCGCGGTTGAACTGATCGCTCGAGTGGTCGAAGTTCCGGTTGAGGAGCGCGATCTCGCCGAGCCGGAAGTGCGCCTTCGCATTGTGCGGATCGGCGCTGATCGCCTCGTTGAACAGCCGCCGCGCCTCCTGCGGGTTCCGATTCACCATCGCATCGAGCCCCTGCGCGTAGAGCTGCTCCGCGTTCGGGGTGACTGGTGTGGGGGTTACCGGTGCGGGAGGGGGACTCAATGGGGCGGCGGCGCCCTCGCCGCCGGTTTCAGTCTTCTTTTCAACAACCTTCGGCGGCGGGGGCGCCGCCGCTCCATTGAGAGCCGAGCTTGTTGTCGCCACCGTCTCAGTCGCCGCGGTCACCGCCATCGTGCTCGTCGACGGCTTCGCCGTCGCCGTCGCCACCACCGGCGCGCTCACCTTCTGCTGCTCCTTGTCCCGATGCAGAACCGCCAGTATCCCAAGCGCCAGCAGGATCACCGGCCCGAAGATGATCGCGATAAGCGGCCATTTGTGCGCTCGTTTCTGCCGTTCGATGACCGTCGGCGCAGCGGTGGCGACCACCGGCGCAACCATCGGTGCGGTCATGGCCGCCGTCATCGGCTCCGTCGCCACGACCGCCGAGAGCTTCTCCAGCGCCGCCGACAGCTCCTTCGCGCTCCCGATGCGCTGCTCGCGGTCCTTCCGCAAACAGCGCTCGATCAGCAGCGCGAGCCCCGGCGTGATCGACGGATTCGCGACCCGCGGCGGCTCCGGCTCGTCGCGGACGATCCGCGTGATCGTCTCGGTGACCGTCTCGCCGCGGAACGGCAGCTTCCCGGTTGCCGCCTCGTATAGGACGATGCCGAGGGAGAAGACATCGGTGCGCGCGTCGAGCGGCTTGCCGAGCGCCTGCTCCGGCGACATGTAGTGCACCGTGCCGAGGATCATTCCCTGCTGCGTGACGAACGCGGTCGGGGCGTCCGATGAAATGCTCTCCGGACCGACGCGTTTCGCGATTCCGAAGTCGAGGACCTTCACCCGCTGGCCGCGGACGATGATGTTGTCCGGCTTGATGTCGCGATGGACGATTCCCTGTTCGTGCGCCTCCGCCAACGCGTCGGCGACGCCGCGTCCGATCCGGCAGACTTCGCTCTCCGGAATCGCGCCGCGCGCGATGATCCGCGAGAGCGGCTCGCCGTCGACGAACTCCATGACGATGAACATCTGCCCCTCGGCTTCTTCGAACGAGTGGATCGTCGCGATGTTCGGGTGATACAGCCCCGCCGCCGTCCGCGCCTCGCGGCGCATCCGCGCGAGCGCCTCCGGGTCCGTGGCGACCTGCTGCGGAAGGATCTTGATCGCGACCGTGCGTCCGAGGCGCGTGTCCTCCGCCTTCCACACCTCGCCCATCCCGCCGGCGCCGGCGCGCGCGATCAGCTTGTAGGCACCCAGCATCTGATCGGGAGCAGCCATGTCGCGAATTGTAGGTCAGCGGCGTCTGTTCCACGCCCTGTGAAAATGACGCTGGCACTCGCCGCGCTGCTTACCTTCGTGCAGCCGCCGCCGGGCGCGCAGGTGGTCGGTCCTTCCTACATCGAGGTGAGGACCGACGCGACGAGCGTCGATCGCGTCGAATTCACCGTCGACGGCGTCCTCGCCGGCGTCGCGCGGAAGGCGCCGTGGCGGATCGCGCACGACTTCGGCACGTCCCCCGCGGCGCACCAAATCGAGGCGAAGCTTTTCGCGAACGGATACCGCGATGTCCGTAAGGCGACGATGAGCACCCTCGCGCTGACCGCCGGGGAATCGGTCGTCATCGACCTGGTCGAAGTGCCACTACGCGTCCGATCATCGAAGCAGGTCAAGGCGCCGGACCTGCGGATCCGCGAGAACGGAATCGAACAGGCGATCCGAGACGTCAAACCGGAGCGCGGCGCCGCGCACTTCGTCTTCGTCGTCGATCGCTCGCTTTCCATGGGCGACGGCAAGCTCGCCGCCGCGCTCCACGCGATCGACGAAAACCTGAACTTGCTGCGCCCCGACGATACGGCGTCGATCGTCTTCTTCAACCACAACGTCATGAAGGCGCGCCCGATCGCGCGCGGCGATTCCTTCGGCGACATCACGCCCTCGGGCGGCACGTCTCTACGCGACGCCCTCGCCTCGATCCATTCCAACGACCGCACCTACGCGATCGTCATCACTGACGGCGGCGACCGCAATTCGGAGCTGACCGACGAAGAAGCGCTCCGCCGCATCAGCACCACCCGCACGCTCGTCGACGCCATCATCCTCGGCGACCGCAGCCCCTTTCTCGACCGCGCCACAACAAACACCGGCGGTGCTGTCATGCGCGCAAACGCGCGAACCATCCGCGAGGCACTCCACGACGCCATCGCCGACATCAACAGCCGCTATCTCGCCGTCTACCAATGCCACGGCACCCCACGCGGCTGGCGGACCATCGATGTAAAAGGTCGCACCCCCGCCATCACCATCCTCGCCGCCCGCAAAGGCTATTTCGCCGAATGAAGCGCCTCGCGATCGCCGCTTGCCTCTGTGTGGCGCCGGCAATCCTGCCGGCGCAGGAAACGCGCATCGCGTCCGACTTCGAGATCCGGCAGATGGAGCGCCAGGCTGCGGCCGCGAAGGATTTCGAGTCGCAGCTCTCCGCCCACCTCAACCTCGGCGACCTCCACCTCACGCGCAACGAGAACGCGGCGGCGCGCGACGAATACCGGAAGGTTCTCGCCATCGCGGCAAATGAGCGAGCGGACGCGCGCAAGGACGGCAATCTCGCCAAGTACGCCACAGCGACGATGTACGCCGGCTTCGTCCACGCGAAGCTGGGCGACGAGCGGGAGGCCTTCGAGCTCCTCGACGAGGCGACGCGCTACGCCGGCGACAACGCGAAGACGTGGAGCCTCTACGCCGAGGCGATGGGAGAGCTGTCGTACCGCGAGAAGGCCGCCGCCGGGGCACGGAATGCCGTGGCGGTCGCGGAATGGAAAGGCGAGTCCTCGCTCGATCTGGCGGTCTATCGCTTCACCTTATCGGCGTACGTTCCGCGCCCCGAAGCGACCAAGTTGCTCGAGGACGTCGTCGCGACGTTGAAGTCGCACGAGTTCGACCGCGTGCGCAAGGAGGTCGCGCGCCGGGAGTCATTCGAGAGCTACTCCACCGTACGCGACGACGCCACGGCCTACGTCTCACTCCTGAATCGCTCGCTGCTCAGTCTCGCGCTGTCATACGAGGCGAACGGAGACGTCGCGCGGGCGCGGAAGACCTATCAGGACGTTCTCGCCGCGCGGAGCGACGACCCGACCGCACTCGCCGCGATCGCACGGCTCTCGCACTCGAACGATGAGCGCGCGCGCTACTTCATCGACGCCTTCGACGCGAATCCGTTCTCGCTCGACACCATCCACGCCTACGAGCAGTGGCTCCGCGCCGGGGGCTCGATCCACGACGACTCGACCTCGGCAGGCGCGCAGGTGCGGCACGCAGTCGAGCAGCTCGTCCGCGGCGAACGCCCGTCGCTCGACGCGCTCATGAAGCAGTTCCCCGGCAACGACACACTCCGCGAGCTGGCGACGCCACGTTCTCACGCACCGGCATTCCTCGCCGGAAGTGCGACGAGCGTCTCGCCAACGGCCGAGGAGTTGCGCGACCTGATGCAGCTCGACCTCACGCCCGACCAGCGCGTCGCCCTAGACCGCATCACCTTCATCAGCAGCGTCACCTTCAACCCCCGCCCACCCGCTCCGGCCGGTCAGACCATCTTCGAATCCGGCACCATCGGCGACGTCCCGTTCAAATTCTCCGAACCGATCGCCTTCGCGGGCACCTTCCCCACCACCGCCCGCCTCACCTACCGCATCCTCGGCGTCAGCGGTAACACCCTGCTCCTCGAGCCCGTCAAGCTGGAGGGTCAATGAACGCGCTGCTTGCCGTGGCGTTCTTCGCCCAAACCGTCGCCAGCACCCCGCGCGGTGTGGTCGTAGCGCACGACGGCGTCGTCGAGCTGCAGGGAAAGTGGAAATCGGAAAGCGTCAGCACGCCGGGAGTGATCGCCCTCGGCGAGACCAAAACGGCGGTGCTCGACGAGATCCACGATCGCGTCGCCATCGTCGATCTGGCGAACGGGCAGACGACGTTCGCGAAAACGCAAGCCACCCCCATCGCTGCCGCGTTCGCCGGCAACGACCTGCTGGTCCTCGATCGCGACGCGCACGTCATCGAAAAAATCGGCGGGAGCAGCATCCAGGTCGCGCAAGATCCCGAGCTCCTCAGCGTTGCTGGCAACCACGCGTACGTCTATTCGCGCATCGGCGGCGTGCTGCAGGAGATCGGGCTCGAGCCGTTCGCGCTCCTCCGCACGATCCGCATCCCGCCGTTCGCGTCGGCCATGCAGTGCGACGCGCGCAACGCGTACCTCATCTACCCGCGCGACGGCCAGCTCCGCGTCGTCGATCTGGCGAAGATGCAGCTGGCCGGTCAGTTTGGCGTCGGCTCCGCTCCGACCGACGTCGCGATCACCGGCGATCCGACCGCGCTCACCGCGACGCGCCTCGCAATCCCTGATCCCCTCGTGAAACGCGTCTGGCTCGTCGAAGGGCGCCAGTCGTCCCTCCAGGCATTCGCGCGCGGCTTCCTCCGCGGCATGCTTGGCGTCGGACTCTTCCGCGGGAAGATGACGCAGTTCCCGACCGGCGTCGATCGCGTGATCGCCAGCGGACCGAGGTGGCTCGCGTTCGACTCCTCCACCGGGACGCTCTACAACGTGACCAAGGACGAAACGAACATCCTCGCCCGCGGACTGGGGCCTCATTCATTTGCCCTTACGCCAGAGGGAGTTGCGTATTGGCAGAACGGTACGTTGGTTGCACAAAAGCTCGATTGATGAGTGATCGAAAACCGTGCGTCCGCTGTGGCCGCACGATCGACGGCTACGCGAAGATCTGCCCGTACTGCACCTGGGACCAG
>DASXIH010000531.1:0-8923 GCA_036498125.1 Thermoanaerobaculia bacterium | reverse complement strand
ACGGAGTGGAAGACGCTGTACGTTGACGTGAGCGAATGATGCAGGGACGCATTGACCTGGACGCACTCAAACGCCTCGTCGCCGACGACGAGATCGAGACGGTGATCGCCTGCTTTCCCGACATGTACGGGCGGCTGGTCGGGAAGCGAATCGCGGCGAAGTTCTTCGTCGACGAGGTCGCGGAGCACGGGATGCACGCGTGCGACTATCTCCTCGCGTGCGACGTCGACATGGACCCGGTGCCGGGCTACGCGTTCACGTCGTGGGCGAAGGGATACGGCGACTTCCACCCGGTTCCCGACTTCGAGACGATGCGCATCGCGTCGTGGCAGCACAAGACGGCGCTGGTCCTCTGCGATATCGACATTCCGGTGGCACCCCGCTCCATTCTGAGAAAGCAGATCGCCGCCGCCGCGGAGCAAGGCTACACAGCGTTGGGGGCGTCGGAGCTGGAGCTCTACGTCTTCAACGACTCGTTCGAAGACGTCGCGAAGAAAGGCTTCATCAACCTCGAGCCGATCGGACGCTTGATCGAGGATTACCACATCCTCCAGAGTACGAAGGAAGAGTTCCTCATCGGCGACATTCGCTCGCATCTGGAACGCAGCGGCATCCCGGTCGAGTCGTCGAAGGGCGAATGGGGACCGGGACAGCAGGAGATCGGCCTCCGCTACGCCGAGCTGCTCGAGATGGCCGACCGCCACCACATCTACAAACACGCTGCGAAGGAGATCGCGTGGCAGCACGGCAAAGCGATCACGTTCATGGCGAAGTGGGACGAGCGCTACGCCGGCTCGAGTTGCCACATCCACGTCTCGCTCTGGGACAAGAGCGGCAAGAAGTCGCTCTTCGCCGGAGAGACCCCCACCTTCCGCCACTTCCTCGGCGGCTGGATGGCGCACATCCGCGAGCTCTTCGCGTTCTATGCGCCGTATCCGGCGTCGTACAAGCGATACGTCGCCGGCTCGTTCGCGCCGACCGGCATCGCCTGGTCGCACGACAACCGCACCGCGGGATTCCGGATCGTCGGCAGCGGGCCATCGCTCCGGATCGAGTGCCGCGCGGCAGGCGCCGACGCGAATGCGTACCTCGCGTTCGCCGCGACGCTCGCCGCGGGACTCGACGGCGTTGCGAACGAGATCGAGCCGCCGGAGGCGTTCGAAGGCGACGTCTATGCGGCGCAGAACCTCCCGCACGTCCCGCACACCCTCAATGAAGCAATCGCGGCGCTGGAGCAGAGCGCCTTCGCGCGGACGGCGTTCGGCGACGACGTCGTGGACCACTACCTGCACTTCTTCAAAACCGAGCAGCGCAAATTTGACGCCGCGGTCACCGACTGGGAGCGGCGGAGGTATTTCGAACAGGCATGAGACTCGAGAACAAAGTAGCCCTCATCACCGGCGGCGGCAGCGGCATCGGCAAGGCTTCGTGCATCGCGTTCGCGCGTGAAGGCGCGAAGGTGGTCGTCGTCGATCTGAAGAAAGAGACGGCCGAGGCGACGGCGAAAGAGGTAGGAGGCGTCGCGTTCGCGGCCGATGTCTCCAAAGCGAGCGATGCCGAGGGGATGGTGAAGTTCGCCGAGGAGACGTACGGGCGGCTCGACATCGTCTTCAACAATGCCGGCGTCTTCTTCGACGACGACGGCTCCGTGACCGAGACATCCGAGGAGACGTGGGACCGCGTCATGAACATCAACCTCAAGGGGGTGTTCCTCGGCTGCAAGTACGCGATTCCCGCCCTGCTCCGCGCCGGCGGCGGCTCGATCATCAACACCGCCTCTTTCGTCGCGATCGTCGGCGCCGCGGCGCCGCAGATCGCCTACACGGCGAGCAAGGGCGGCGTGCTCTCGATGACGCGCGAGATCGCCGTCGAGTTCGCGCGCAAGAACATCCGCGCGAACGCCCTCTGCCCCGGACCGGTCGAGACGCCGCTGCTGCAGGAGCTCCTCGCCGACCCCGCCAGACGCCAGCGCCGCCTCGTCCACATCCCCCCCGGCCGCTTCGCCCGCCCCGAGGAGATGGCCAACGCCGCGCTGTTCCTCGCGAGCGACGAAAGCTCCTACGTGAACGGCTCGACGTTCCTCGTCGACGGCGGTATCACCGCCGCGTACATCACGCCGGAGTAACCAGTGACTAGTCACTAGTCACTAGTGAAATCCGCGGGGGGCCGGTGTCGTTGATCACACAAATGCCCTTCGACCCGAAATCGCACGCGCGGGCGGTCGTTCTCGCGACGACCATGAACACGGTCGTCCCGGCGCCCTCCTTCTTCGAGATTCAGCTCCGCGTGCCGGCGATCTACGCGACCGTCAATGCCGGACAGCCCGTTGCCGCGTCTGCGCCATCAGCGCTTCCACCGCTGCAAACAGATCGATGCGCGATCGCGTTACGCCATTCCGCGCGTCGACGATCGGCCGTCCGGTCGACTTCAGCACTGACTCCATTTCGTCGACGCTGAGGCTCGGCCGCATCGCAAAGAGCACCGCGGCGGCTGCCGTGCCGTGCGGAGTCGCCTGGGAGGTGCCGCTGTACGTCGAGCTGCTCGCGTTCAGGCCGGTCGACGTGACGTTGACTCCCGGCGCCAGGAGGTCGAGCGCCGCGTCGCTGTCGCTGAAGCAGGCGACGACGTCCGGTCCCGCGCCGCTGTTGCACGCCGACGTATTCGACCCGCGGTCGAACACCGCTCCCATCGCGATCACCGGCGCGATGCACGCCGGCGCACCCATCGTGGTCGAGGACGAATCGTTCCCGGCGCATGCGAAGACCGCCGTTCCGTGTGATCGCATCGTCGTGATGAGCTGCGAGAGCGCCTGCGTCCAGGCCGCTGAGTTGTCGCAGTAGTTCTCGAACAGCTGGTCGGTGTAGAGGCTCAGGTTCACCGCCCGCACCTCCGGGTGGTTCGCCGCAACCCACGAGAGTCCCTGCAGCACCTGGCTGATGCCCGAGAAGCGGTTGCTCTGATCGAGCACGCGCACCGCGACGACCTTCACCCCCGGCGCGACGCCGAGCGGCGCCTTGATCCCGCGCGAGGCGATGATGCCGGTGACGTTCGTTCCGTGTCCCGCCTCGTCGCGGGCGGCACCGGCGCCACTCTGTGTCGTCAACCGGTTCGGGCAACAGCCGCTGCCGTCGGAGTTCTGGCAGAAGCACTGCTCGTCGACGACCTGCCCCGCGAGGTCAACCGAATTCGGATCGAAGCCGGAGTCGAGCACCGCGACCGTGACGCCGGTGCCGTAGTAGCCCGCACGCTGCGCCACATCCGCGCGAATCAGCTCATTGCTCTCGGCGTCGCCGCCGCGCCCGGAGACGTCGAGGTCGACCGCGACGACGTTCGGATCTTGCTCGAGTCTCCTGATGACGTCGTCGTCCGCGCTTCCCCACGCAATCGGCACCGTCTGCAACGCGCCGAACCCGTCGATCGCCCGCGCCGCGCGCAGCAGCACGATCACGCGCGCACTGCCACGCTCCCGCACGCGCTCGGCGACGTCGCGCGAAACGACGCCCGCCAGCGCCGCCTGCGCGGTGATGAGTACAGCGACGATCGTGAGGCGCCGCACCTGGGTAATTTACTACCTCGACGCCGTGTGGGCGCCGCCGCCGTTGCGGATCTCGATCGAGCCGTTGGTCGTGCGCAGCCGCAGCTCGGCGCCGCCACCGTTGACGGTGCCGCGGAGCGAGTGGTGGCTGATGGAGTGCGTCGTCACGGCGAGCTCGCTGTCGATGCTCCCATTCGTCGTGCTGGCGTCGATCTCCGCCGCCAGTGACGACGGGACGGTAAGCACGATCTTGCCGTTCGTCGTCGAGAGGCGATTCGCGTGCGTCCGGTCGATGCTCAGCAGCTCCGCCGTCACTCGTCCGTTCGTCGTCGTCGCGTCGATGTTGCCCGCGCAGCGGTCGAGGCGGATCGAGCCGTTCGTCGTCTCGACCTTCAGCAGCCCGGAGACGCCGTTCACCTCGATCGTGCCGTTCGTCGTCTCGACATTGAGCGACATCGAGCGCGGCACCGTTACGTCGTACTCCACCTTTGCATCCACCCAGTTGCCGGTGAAGAAGTCGACGAAGCCGAGGTCGCCGTGTTTCGGATAGACGGTGTGCACGGAGACCCCGCCGTCGCGCGGCGTCATCTCGACCCGCAGCGCATTCAGCGTGCCCCGCGGATCGTCCGCCCGCGAGACCGTCTTCACCGCGCGCACCCGGATGCGCGGCTGATCCCACGACGTGACGTTCACATGCCCGTTCACGTTGTCGAGCGCGAACGTCGCCCCCGGCCGGACCTCGAACGTCTTGTCGATCGTCTGGGAGAGCGTTTCCGCGTGGAGCGCGGCGGCGGCGATGGTGAGCAGCGCGGCGATGACGAGTCTTCGCATGCCCTCTATTACGTCGCCGGAAGCAGAAAGTTAACGATAAACTCGAAGGCACACATGAATCGCCGAGCCGTACCCCTCCTCCTTGCGGTGGGAGTCATCGCAGCCGCGACAGGACTGCGCCTCCGCGGTCCTGCGCCGAAGCCGGCAAATGCGCCGGTGAACGAGTTCTCTGCCGTCCGCGCGATCCAGGCGGAGAAGGACACCATCGGCGGCACGATCCCCCATCCGGCGGGATCGAGTGCGAACAAAGCGGTCCGCGACCGGATCGTGGCGCGGCTGCAGTCCCTCGGATACAACGTCAAGATCGACACGCGGTTCGCGTGCAGCGCGCATCCGCTCTGCGCGACCGTCGAGAACATCATCGCAACGCGGCCCGGCGACAAACCCGGCTCGCCGGTCGTCCTCGCCGTCCACTACGACTCCGTCCCCGCCGGCCCGGGCGCGTCCGACGACGGCATCGGCGTCGCCTCGGCGCTCGAAGTCGCACGCATCATCCGCAACGAGAAATTCGCGAATCCGATCGAGATCCTCATCGACGACGGCGAGGAGCTCGGACTCCTCGGCGCCGAGGGATTCGTGCAGGGGATGCCGAGCGTCGGCGCGGTCGTCAACCTCGAGGCGCGCGGCACCAGCGGCCCGAGCTACCTCTTCGAGACGAGCTCCAACAACCGCTGGTTCGTCGGACCGGTCGCGCGCTCGCTCCCGATGCCGGTGACAACATCGCTCTTCGCCAGCATCTACGACCGGCTGCCGAACGACACCGACCTCACCGTCTTCAAACGCGAAGGGATGACCGGCGTCAACTTCGCGCCGATCGGCAACGTCAACGCGTACCACACGCCGAACGACAGCATCGCGCACGTCGACCTCCGCACGCTCCAGCACCAGGGCGACAACGCGCTCGCCGCGATGCGGACGTTCGGGAACATGGACCTCCACCACCAGCGCCGGCTCTACGGCAACTCCGTCTGGTTCGACGTCCTCGGCTTCTTCCTCGTCTCGTGGTCCGCGATCTGGACGCTGCCGTTCGCGATCGTCGGATTGCTCATCGCGATCACCGGCGCCGCGTTGCGCGAAGGCCGCGTCGCGACGCTGACCGGCTTCGCGCTCTTCATGGGGACAGTGATCATCGCCGCGCTGATCGGAATCGTGATCAACCTCGGCGCGCCCTCCTGGGTCGCGCATCCGTGGCCGCTGATCGCCGCCGCTGCGCTGGCAGGCTTCCTGATGGCGTGCCTCCGCCGCGGCAATGGCGGCATCGCGGTCGGCTGGAACGTCCTCGCGGTCGTCGTCGCGGTGCTGATGCCGGGCGCGAGCTACCTCTTCATCGTTCCCGGAATCGTCCTCGGCATCGCGCTCTTCACCGTCGACTTCATCGCCCCGATCGTCGCCGCGCTCCTCTGGGCTCCCCTCGCTCTCGTCATCTACGCCGCGTTGGGCGGCAACGGACTGGTGGTAGTCGCCGTCGCCGCGGCACTCGTCGGTTCCACCGTGCCGCTCGTCCCTCGCTGGGGCCGGGGCGCCGTCGCCGCGGTCGGAGTCGTCGTCCTGCTCGCCGTCATCGGCCGCCTCCTCCCCCTCTACACCACCACCCAGCCGCAGCGCATCAACATCGACTACCTCGACGACGGCGCCCCGCACTGGCTGGCAACCGGAATGAACACCTCCCTTGCGCAAGCCGCGAAGTTCGTCCGCGCGAAGAACGATCTCGCGCCGTGGTCGATGTTCCCGTCCCACCCCCTCCTCGCGCCCGCGCCGAAGCTGAACGTCCCGCCGGTCGTCGTGACGCGCGACGGCTCGATCATCCACGTCCGCTCCCAACGCAACGCCGACCGCGTCGTTCTCGCGATCAAAGGCAACCTCCCCTCGCTCCGCGTCAACGGCGTCACCCCGCCGCCGCGCCCGACCCGGTTCCACACCTTCATCGCTGCCGGCTGGACCCGCATCATGCTCCGCGGCTCGTCGATGGACGTCGACGTCGGCACCACCGCGCCGTTGCAATACATCGCGACCGACATGACCTACACGTCGCCGATCGAAGCCAACCCGCTGATCCGGACGCGCAACGTATCCAACGCCACGCGGTCGGACGACGGCGACGTCACGATCACCCAGCGGTAAGCGCGCCCCTCAGTCCCAGTGCTTCAGCTTCGGCCACGCCGACTGCAGCGTGAAGCCGCGCGGCTTCTGCACCCAGAACAGCGTGAAGTGCTCCTGCGCCATTGCGTACGGGTGGCCGATCTCCGCCATCGGCTTCACGATCTCGAACTTCTCTTCGAGCGTCT
Organism: Thermoanaerobaculia bacterium; assembly: GCA_036498125.1. Taxonomy (GTDB): domain Bacteria; phylum Acidobacteriota; class Thermoanaerobaculia; order Gp7-AA8; family Gp7-AA8; genus DASXHZ01. The sequence continues at coordinate 2,272 of DASXIH010000531.1, read as the reverse complement.
TCTGGTCGTCGCCGAGGACCAGGAGCGAGTCGCCGGTGTACTGGCGCGGGCCCCAGTACCAGTTGCTGAGGTGACCGCCGATCGACTTCGGCAGTCCGTATTGCGGGCCGTAGAAATCGATCGCGCCGGATTGTCCGTAGTCGTTCCCGAAGATCCCGGTCTTCGCGCGGACGTCGGGCGGAAGACTGAAATACACGCGCGCGACGGTCGCCGTCATCTCCGGCCAGCCGAAGCGGTCGGCGAAGAACTGCGGCATCGACGTCGTGCGGCGATGCTCGAACTTCGGCTGTTGGATGTGCGTGATCGCGGTGAATCGGAAGTAGGCGTCGGGAGACAGAACGGGAACCGCGGTCGGCGCGATCAGCAGGGCGAGCAGCACGATCGCCGGGACATACGCGGCACGGACCCACCGCCGCGACTCCGTCGCGCGCTCGATCACCACCCCACCCGCACCGATCAGCATCACGAACGCGGGCAGGAGGTAATAGAACCGTCCGTTCGCGATCAGCAGCACAGCGAGCGAAACGATCCAGGCCAGTCCGATGACGCGGTAGCGTTTCAGCGACCCGGCCAGGAGCGAGAAGAGTCCCGCGATCCACACCGGCGCCGCCATCGGGTTCATCAGCAGGACGTCCCACGCCAGGAAGACGATCGGATTCATCTGCACGTCGCGCCCGTCGCGCTTGATGTTCCGCAGCATCTCGATGTGCGGGAACCCGTGCTGAATCTCCCAAAGCAGGTTCGGAACGACGATCGCGAACGCGATCACACCCGCCAGCACGAACCAGCGGTTGAACATCAGCCGCCGGTCGTTCGTCATCAGCAGCGAGGCGACGATCGCGAAGCCGAATACCAGCATCGTGTGCTTGTTCAGCAGCCCGATGCCGCTGAGCAGCCCGAACCACGGCCAGAGTCGCGTGTTGCCCGTGTTGATGATCCGGATCACGACCAGCGCCGCGCCGCCCCAGACGAGCGGCTCGATCGAGTTCATGTTCAGGTAGCTGCAGATTGCCAGGAATCCCGGAGAGAGCAGCGCCACGAGCGCCGCGAGCATCTGCGCGAACTTCCCGCCGCCCAGCTCCCGCGCGATCGCTCCCGCCAGCAGCACGATCCCGGCCGCCGCGAGCGCCGGAAAGAGCCGGATCGAATACGCCGAGTCGCCGAACAGATGCCGGGTCAGCCACGCCTGAAACGCCGTGAGCGGCGGCATGTCGACATACCCCCACGCCAGGTGCTGCCCGCAGGCGAGGAAGTAGATCTCGTCGATGAAGAACCCGTACAACTTCGCCGTCGCCTCATGAAACACGAACGCGACCGCCGCGAACACCGCAACCCATCGGCTCATGCCGTGTGGTTACGAGAAACCCGCGCCCCAGGTTGCCTCTGTGTGGCGCCGGCAATCCTGCCGGCGGGTTTTTGTCGATGTGTCGATGTGTAGGGTGCGGCTCTTAGCCGCACCATGGGCCGGCTGAGAGCCGGCCCCTACACAAAACCACACAAAATCCGCCGGCAGGATTGCCGGCGCCACACAGAACCGGCGCTGAAACCCGCCCCAATCGGGCCCGTATGACACAATCGCGAAAACAACCGCATCCAAAAAACGACAGGAGACTCCCCATGATCAAGAAACTCTTCCTGGCGCTCAGCGCCACGGCATTGCTCGCTGCGCCCATGTTTGCGCAGACCGCTGATGAGCTCGTCGAAAAGAACATCAAGGCCCAGGGCGGCGAGAAACTGAAAGCCATGAAGTCGGTCCGCATGACCGGCAGCATGAAGATGGGTCCGATCGAAGCGCCCTTCACCATCTCGAAGGCGCGCCCCGAGAAGGTCAAGATGGAGTTCACCGTCCAGGGCATGACCGGCATGCAGGCGTACGACGGAACCACCGGCTGGGCCGTCATGCCGTTCATGGGCAAGACCGACCCGGAGAAACTTGCCGGCGACCAGCTCGACGACATCAAGGAAAACGCCGACTTCGACGGCCCGATGATGGACTACAAGGCCAAGGGCAATAAGGTCGAGTACCTCGGCAAGGTCGAGGTCGAAGGCACGCCCGCCTACAAGCTGAAGGTCACCCGGAAAAACGGCAACGAGGAGAACGTCTACCTCGACGCCGACAACTACCTCGAGATCAAGTCCGAAGGGAAGCGCAAGATCCAGGGGCAGGAGTCCGAGACCGAGACGACCATCGGCAACTACAAAGAAGTCGACGGCGTCCTCTTCGCCACCCAGATCGAGAACCACATCAAAGGCCGTGAAGGCGCGCAGACGT
>DASXIH010000530.1:0-12999 GCA_036498125.1 Thermoanaerobaculia bacterium | reverse complement strand
CAGAAGCGAGCGGTCCTTCTCGATGTACTTGCGGTATTCCTTGAGCGTGGTCGCGCCGATGCACGACACCTCGCCGCGGGAGAGGGCGGGCTTCAGGATGTTCGCCGCGTCGAGCGAGCCCTCGGCCGAGCCGGCGCCGATCAACGAGTGGATCTCGTCGATGAAGATGATGAGGTCCGGGTTCTCGCGCAGCTCCCGGATGATCCCCTTCAGCCGCTCCTCGAACTGGCCGCGGTACTTCGTCCCCGCGACGATGAGCGAAAGGTCGAGCGCGAGGATTTTCTTCTGCGCGAGGAACATCGGGACGGCGCCCTCGACGATCCGCGTCGCGAGCCCCTCGACGATCGCCGTCTTTCCGACGCCAGGCTCGCCCAGGAGGATGGGGTTGTTCTTCGTGCGCCGGGAGAGGATCTGGATGATCCGCTCGACTTCCTTCTCGCGGCCGATGAGCGGATCGAACTGCTGCGAGTGCGCCATCGCCGTGAGGTCGCGCGCGTACTCGGCGAGGAACGGGAGCTCTTTCTTCTGCTTGTCGGCCTCGCGCTCCTTCAGGATGGAGATCGTCTCTTCGCGAACGCCGTATACGTTGAGACCTTTCGAGGTCAGGATGCGCGCCGCAGTGGACGATTCGACGCGCAGGATTCCGATGAGGAGATGCTCGGTCCCGACGTACTGGTGGAGCATCGACTCCGCCTCGTGGGCGGCGTAGGCGAGGATCTTTTTCGACTCTTCGGAGAGAGGGAGCTCGGCCGAGGACGAGATACGGTCGACGAAGAGCCGGTCGCCTTCGACTTCGCGGCGGATCTGCTCCGGCTTCACGTTGAAGCGGGAGAAGATCTCTTTGATGATCTCCTAACCCTCCCGGAGAACACCCAACAGGATGTGCTCGGATTCAATGACGCGGGAGCCGAGCTTCGAAGCCTCATAGCGGGCGAAGAAGAGAGCGCGGCGAGCTTTCTCGTTGTACTTTTCGAACATGACCTTGGACCTAGTGTAACGCTGCTGCTGTTAGAACCCGGTTCCTGCCATCGCGCATTCTGGATTGCGAACGGCGCGCCGACCTCGGCTAGGTCTTCTTCATTTCGAAGATACGGTCGCAGCGGGCGGCGAGATCCGGGTTGTGCGTGACGATCACCGAGGTCAGTCCGCGCTTCCTGTGACACTCTCGCATCAGATCGAAGACTTTCTCGCTAGTCTCGAGATCGAGGTTGCCGGTCGGCTCGTCGGCGAGGAAGAGAATCGGATCGGTCAGGAGAGCGCGCGCGATCGCCACGCGCTGTTGCTCGCCGCCGGAGAGCTGATTCGGAAAGTGCTTCGCGCGCGCGTCGAGACCGAGCTCGCCGAGGAGCGCTCGTCCCTTCCGCAACGCCTCGTCCCGCGGCATCTTCCCGATCCAACCAGGCATCGCGACGTTCTCGATCGCGCTGAACTCGGGGAGGAGGTGGTGAAACTGAAAAACGAATCCGACGTTTCGATTTCTGAATCGCGACATCTCGTCGTTCGTCATCGACGTCAGCTCGCGATCGGAGACGCGCACGGTGCCGCGGTCCGGACGATCGAGTCCGCCGAGGAGGTGGAGCAGCGTCGATTTCCCGATGCCGGAGGGGCCGACGATCGCGAGCATCTCGCCGCGCTCGGCGTCGAGATCGATGCCGTCGAAGACCTGCACCGGCACTTCGGCGTTGCGATAGGTCTTCGAGAGCGTCCGCGCTTCGAGGAACGGCATGGGCGGCGAATGTATCAGAGCTATCTCATCTGATTCATCCGCGTCTTCAACGCTTCGACGGAGCGCTCGTCGAGTGCGACGTGAACGCCGGCAGGATTGCCGGCGCCACACTCGAAGATCCCGACCGACGTCGGATAGTCGAACCGGCGCGGCCCCGCGCTCGCGGGATTGAAGAAGCGGATGCCGTCGACGATCTCGTCGTGCGGCAGGTGACTGTGGCCGAAGACGACGACGTCCGGCGGCTCGCGCTTCAGCGACTTGACGACGTGCTTCTCCGGATCCGAGGGCCGCGGAAGGACGTGCGTGACGAGGAAGCGCACGCCGTCGAGCGTCACGCGCGCGACGTTGTAGCCGCTCCCGTCGTCGATGTTGCCTTCGACATGCGTCACCGGCGCGATGCGACGCAACGCCCGCAGGATCTCGTCGCCTCCGATGTCGCCGGCGTGGATGATGTGATCGACGCCGGCGAACACCTCGGGCACGCGCGCGTGGAGCACCCCGTGCGTGTCGCTGATGATCCCTACGCGCAATTCGTCCTCATCCCCAGATCGACGCCTTCTTCGCCCAATCGCTGTCAGCGTAGCGCTGTTTGAACGCGGCCGCCGTCGCCGGAAGGGCGCTCGCGTCGCCGCCTTTGTACTTCGAGACGCCCGCCCAGTACTGCGCCTCGGCCGCCGGCGTCGTATCCGGCAGTTGGTCGACCACGCCGCGGAACTGCTTCTCCGCCTCGGCGAAGCGGCCGGTCTTGAAGTAGAGATGCCCGAGGCCGAGCTCGAGTTGCGCGAGGAAATCGTCGGCGGGGAGGAAGCCCTCGATGCGGTGGCGTTCCTGGCCGTTCGTGTCGAGCAGCAGGACTGTCGGCGTCCAGTCGGCGCCGAAGCGCCCCATCGCCTCGGGGTGTGTCTTCACGTGCAGCCGGACGGGGATGAAGTTCTTCGACACGAATTCGGTAACACGGGGTTCCGGATACACCTCGGCTTCCAGCCGAGCGCATCCCCCTCACATCGGTGCGGCGGTGAAGTCCAGCAGCAGCGGCTTGCCGCTCTTCTTCGCCTCCGCGAGCGCTTGATCGACGTCATCGGTCCATTGGATATCCATTTGAAATCTCCTAACGCAGACAAGAAGGTCTGCGCTCCATGCATAATCCGCGCATGCGAATCGTCCGCGCGCTCCTGATCGTCCTGTGCGCCCTTCCGCTCTTCGCTGATGAAGCAGACCTCGCCGCGGCGCGCGCTCTCTTCGAACGCAACCTGAACGCGATCCGGACACGCGACCGCGACACCTACCTGCAGACGTATCTCCACGCGCCGTCGCTCGCGCGCGGCGGAGCGCAGGGGTTCACGACCGGCTATGACGACTTCGCCAAAGGCGTCGGGACGAATTGGCCGGACACCTTCGACGCGTCGGACCTCAACCTCGTGAGCGTGCAGCCCGGCGTCGTCTACGCGACTTATCGCTATCGCGTCCGCTACGGCGCCGACGAGCACAGCGGGATCAGCGAGCGGCTCTTCGTGAAGACGAACGACGGCTGGCGGATCGCCGTGACCGGCGCGATCGACGCGCCCGCGGGAACGCCTGCCCCGCCGCGCGCCATCACCGGCGCGACTGTGATCGACGGCCGCGGCGGAGCGCCGGTGCCCGACACGACGATCGTGCTGCGCGACGGCAAGATCGACTGTATCGGCTGTCCGGTTCCGGAGGGCATCACGACGATCGACGCGCACGGCATGTTCGTCACGCCGGGGCTGATCGACGCACACGTCCACTTCTCGCAGACCGGTTGGGCCGACGGCCGTCCGGACGCGCTCGATCTGCGCGCCGCGCATCCGTACGACAAGACGGAAGCGGAGCTGAAGGCGAACCCGGAGCGGTTCGCGAAGTCGTACGTCTGCTCCGGCGTCACGTCGGTGTTCGACGTCGGCGGGTACGCCTGGACGCTGAAGCTCGAGGAGCGCTTCGCCAACAACACGATGGCGCCGAACATCCACGCGGCGGGGCCGCTGATGTCGACGCTCGATCACTGGCTGAATCTCCCGGCCGAACGGCAGTTCATCCACCTGACGGACGAGGCGAGCGCGAAGACAGGCGTCGACTACCTGACGTCGCAGGGCGCGCGAGCAATCAAGGTCTGGTACATCGTCGATAAGGATCTGCCGGTCGAGAAGTCGGAGCCGGGCGTCGTCGCCGCCGGTGCCGCGGCGAAGGCGCACAACGTGCCGCTGATCGTTCACGCGACAGGGCTGGCCGAGGCAAAGGCGGCGCTGCGGGCGGGCGCGAAAGTGCTCGTGCACAGCGTCGAAGACCTGCCGGTCGACGACGAGTTCATCGCGCTCGCGAAGCAGAACGGCACGATCGACATCCCGACGCTGACGGTCCTCGACGGCTACATGCGGATGTTCCAGTCGGTCGTCGACCGCAAGCCGCCGGTCATCGACGATCCGAACCACTGCGTCGACAAGTCGACCATCGCGAAACTGAACGAGACGGCGACCGTCGATCCGAAGCTGATGTCCGCCGACCGGCTCGCCCGCGCCCAGAAACGCGCCGCTGATACCGCGACGGTGATGTCCGGGAACCTGAAGCGTCTCATGGCCGCCGGCATCCCGATCGCGACCGGCACCGACGCCGGCAACCCGCTCACACTCCACGGCCCCGCGATCTACGCGGAGATGGACCAGATGCAGGCCGATGGCATGACGCCGATGCAGGTGATCACGTCGTCGACCCTCATCGCCGCCCGCGCCATGGGGCTCGACTTCCGCGTCGGTACGATCGAGAAGGGGAAAGACGCCGATCTCGTCATCCTCTCATCCGATCCCTCGAAGGACGTCGCGAATTTCCGCAAGGTGAAGTACGTCGTCCGCGCAGGTGTGGTCCGTACGGTTGACGAACTGAGCGCGATGGCGCAGTAACCTGGAAGTGGAGCACCCGTGGCTTAGAATCCGCAGGCTCAACCGGTGGACATGTCCGACGACCCGCGCGCGACGTTCGAGTGGCTCAGTAACGAGTACGCCCAGGCGCTGCAGGCGCTGACGGCGATCGAGAACCAGGCGTCGACGATCGTGGCGTTCGGCGCCTCCGACGACCTGCGGACGTACGTCGACCAGTTCATCGCAATGGCGACGCATACCCGCAGTCTTGCCGAGGAAAAAGGCGAGGCGCACTTCGTCGAGTGGTTTAGTGAGCTGATCCGCAAGGCCGAGGCGCTGCGGACCGAGTTGGTTCGCGACTAAAATCGCGGGCGATGATCCGCCCGCTTGCGATTGGAGTCGTCACGCTCATGACCGCTACCCTCTCGGCCGCCACTGCTGATCTCGATCAACGCATCGACACCGCCGCCACGCATCTCGAATCGTCGGTCATCGCGTGCCGCCGCGACATCCACCAGCATCCCGAGCTCGGCAACCGGGAATTCCGGACTTCGAAGCTCGTCGTGGACAAGCTCAAATCGCTCGGCATCGAGGTCAAGACGCCGATCGCGCACACCGGCGTCGTCGGCATTCTCCACGGCGGCAAGCCGGGACGCGTCGTGGCGCTGCGCGCGGACATGGACGCGCTTCCGGTGGTCGAGCAGGTCGACGTGCCGTTCAAGTCGACCGTGCGGACGCAGTACAACGGCCAGGACGTCGGCGTGATGCACGCCTGCGGGCACGACGCGCACGTCGCGATCCTCCTCGGCGTCGCCGAGGCGTTGGCCGGCATCAAGAGCGAGCTCCCGGGCACAGTCGTCTTCCTCTTCCAGCCGGCCGAAGAAGGCGCGCCCGAGGGCGAAGAAGGGGGCGCCGCGCTCATGGTGAAGGAGGGGGCGCTCGACAATCCGAGAGTCGACGCCGTCTTCGGCCTCCACGTCACCTCACGCTACCCGGCGCAGACCATCGCCTACCGCTCCGGCGCGGAGCTCGCCGCGGTCGACTCGTTCAAGATCGTGGTCCACGGGAAGCAGACGCACGGCGCGTATCCATGGCTCGGCGTCGACCCGATCGTCGTCGCCTCGCAGATCGTCCTCGGACTGCAGACCATCCCGTCCCGCCAGCTCGACGTCTCGCTCGCCCCGTCAATCGTCACTGTCGGCGCGATCAAAGGCGGCGTTCGGAACAACATCATCCCCGACACCGTCGAGATGCTCGGCACGATCCGCTCCCTCGACGCCAAGATGCGCGACGACATCCACGCCCGCATCGAACGCACCGCGAAGGACATCGCCCAGGCAGGTGGCGCGACGGCCGACGTGACGATCACCAACGGCTACCCGATCACCTACAACGATCCCGCACTCACCCAGAAGATGGTCCCAACCCTCGAACGCGCCGCCGGGGGCTCCAAGAACGTCTGGGTCGTCAACCCCACCCTCGGCGCCGAGGACTTCTCGTTCTATCAAGAGAAGGTCCCCGGCCTCTTCTTCTGGCTCGGCACGCGCCCCGCCAACCAGACGCCGGAAGAAGCCGCATCGAATCACTCGCCGCTCTTCTACGTCGACGAATCCGGCCTGCTCCTCGGCGTGCGCGCGATGTCGCACGTTACGGTCGATTACCTGACCGCGAAGTGACAACGTAGGGCGGGCTTCAGCCCGCCCAGGAGACGGCGTTTAGCCCAGAGCCTGAGCTGCGCTTGGATCGTACTCTTGGCCTGCTCGACGGCGGCTCTGGAACTCAGCTGACGCGTCCCCATCTGCGGCAGAAGGGTGGTGCCTGCGCGCTTCTCGAGACGGCTCGGCCGCCTAGCCAACTAACGCAGGCGGTCCGCTTCTGTGACGAGTTGGCGGCCCTATTTGTATGCGGGAGGTCCAGAAGTAGCCGGTCTGCGTAGAGTGTAGCTCGACTCATCTAAGCGCCAGAAGACAAGCGCATCGCCGTATGCGTTTCGCAAGGCATCACTGGTGACACCTGACGGCACGCGCATTTTGCTTACATCGTTCGTATTATCTGCCAGAAACCTGCTACTAACAATGCGATTGACCGCCGCAAAGTAGTCGAACAGAAGCTCGGCTAAGTAAGAAGAGTAGCCCCATATACGCTCACGGAGTTGCTCCTCGAAAGGGTCCAAGACTGCGATCAGCTCGGCTTCAGCAACGTCATATCCGTGCCGATCGAGTATTCGGCGGAACCGATCGAGGAGTTTCGCGAGTCTAAGCAGATTGTGTTTGGCGAGAGTTCCAACAAACGACAACTGTTCCATGGGAGCGATGCGAAGTTCAACATTCTTTCCAAGTGGAGAACACCAAAAGCGAAAGACTTGTTCGGCATTTAGCCAAGCTGCTAGCGCCACGATGGCGGGTGTTAGCCCCACTGCATCAGCCTCGACTGAATGCCAACCACAGAAAGCTTGCGTCGCCGAGAGCAGTGAATGATTAGTCGAACCTCCTGCGGCGGCCAGAACGCGTGGGCTCTCAGCGATGAGTTCATTCACTCGCACGAGGAAAAGGTCAAAGCAATCAATGTTGTGAAAAGAGACCAGCTGCCTAGGCGCTTCCCCAACCACTTTATACAGATTCGGCGAAGTAACTCCAGCGAAGGAGCGTTGATTCTCAAGTAGCAGGAGGACTTCAAGATCGCCCTGCGATGCAGCAACGACTGCCTCCCTTTTCCTTGTAGCCATGACAACCTCATTCTAGCGGACAAAACACTTCCGGGAGCGGCGCACTCACCCGGTGGACCTTCTCATCGAATTCAACCCGGCGGTTCTCAGGAAGCTCCGCTTGTGACGCAGGCGATGGACCTGGAGCGGCTCAAAACGGTTGGAGGCGCTCGGAAGCCGTTCGAGTTGCGCATATCGGAGAGACGGCCGTACCGGCTGAAATGTGCGGGGCTGCGAGCTCAAGGTGCGACGAGGAGAAAGGTTCCGGGCGTACACTCTCAGATGATGACTCGCGAGGAGCTGCTTCAAAGGATCTCGATCGATCCGGCGATCTGCGGCGGCAAGTCGTGCATCCGCGGACATCGCATTTGGGTCTCGCTCATCGTCGACCTCTTCGCGTCGGGCACGAGTGTGGAAGACATACTCGCGGAGTACCCGCAGCTCGCGGTTGAGGATATTCGCGCATGCCTTGCCTACGCGTCCGAGATGACGCGCGAGCGCACCGTTCAGGTGGGGTGAAACCTCCTAGGTGAAATTGGATTGGCGAATTCTCCCGGCGCCCTCGCCGGATAACGTATTGCGCAGCGTGCCCGACGCAGTGAGCAGCCTGCCCGTCGGAGTGGGCACCGTGCCCGTCGGAGTGGGCACCGTGCCCGACGGAGTGGGCACTGTGCCCGACGCAGTGCGCAGCGTGCCCGACGGAGTGCGCAGCGTGCCCGACGGAGTGAGCACCGTGCCCGACGCAGTGCGCAGCGTGCCGGACGCAGTGCGCAGCGTGCCCGACGCACTGCGCACAGTGGAAGCTGGCGTCGCCCGCGTGGCTAACGGCGGCGCCACGTTGGAAACCGCTGTGCGCTGGCTGGCAACGAGCGCCGCCACGCTGGCTTCAGGAGAAACCAGCGGGGCTTCTGCGTCGGGCACGCTGCGGACGCCAGCTTCCTCGCTGCGTTCAGCGTCCGGCTCGCCGCGCCAACCGTTTTCCTCGCTGGCTTCAACAGCTTCCACGCGTGCGACGCCAGCTTTCTTGCAGCGCAGCGCAGGTTCCAGCGTGGCTTCAGCGGAATCCTCCGAGACTTCGACAGCTTTCCCGGCGCGTAGCAGAGAATCCGCGGCTGCCAGCCCAGAATCCCCGCCGTCTGCGCGTGCTACGTTTCGGCGCCATCTGCTGGATGCGGCCCCAGTAATCCGCGCCGCTCAGCCACTGGCCGCCGTCGATCACGAAGGCTTCGCCGGTCACGTACGACGCATAGTCACTGAGAAGGTACGAGGCGGCGTTTGCGACTTCCTCGAGCGAGGCGAAGCGGCGCAGCGGGATGGTGCGGCGGATCCCCTCCTCGATCATCTCGTTCGGGAACAGGCGCTTCGACGCCCCCTCGGTATTCACCGGGCCGGGGGCGATGGCGTTGACGCGGATCTTGTGGCGCGCCCACTCCACCGCGAGCGTCTGCGTCATCGCGAGGACGCCGGCCTTCGCGCTCGCCGAGTGGACCACGCCCGGCGCGCCGGTCCAGGCGTAGTTCGCGATGACGTTGAGGATCGATCCGCTCTTCTTCGCGATCATCCGCTTGCCGACGGCGCTCGTGCAGTAGAACGTGCCGTTCAGCACGATGTTGATGACGGTGTTCCAGCCGTTGACGGAGAGCTGATCGGCGGGCGAGATGAAGTTGCCGGCGGCGTTGTTGACGAGGAAGTCGATCTTGCCGTGATCGCTCTCCACTTTCGCGGCCATCGCTTCGACCGCCTCGGCGTCGCGGACGTCGAGGGCGACGAAATGCGCGGCGCCGGCGCGTCCGCTTTCGCTCCGCAGCGTCTCGACCGCGGGGGCGAGATGCTCTTCGCTGCGCGATGCGATGACCACCGTGGCGCCGAGGGAGACGAGCTTGCGCGCCATCCCGAAACCGATTCCCGTCCCGCCACCGGTGATGATGCCGGTGCGGCCCTCGAACGTTTTGTCCGGAAGCATGAAGGACCTCCTCTGCTGGCGCGCGATTCTATAATCCGCGCCCGGTGAAACACGTCCTGATCGCACTCAGCGCACTCCTAGCGGTTTCCGTCATCGCGTGCGGAAAGCCACAGAAGCCGGTCAACGTCGCGGGGGAGAAGGTCTACGACATGCGCGGCAAGATCGTGTCGCGCGACCGCGGCGACAACTCGCTGAAGATCGACCATGAGGAGATCAAGGGCTTCATGGAAGCGATGACGATGGACTACACGGTGCGCGGCGCGAAGGTCGAAACGCTCCCGGCGGACGGGACGAAGATTCACGCGAAGCTACACGTCGCGGATGACGCGTACTGGGTCAGCGACGTGCAAAAGACGCCGTAGGGGTGGCTGCAACGCCTTTCGACCAGGCGGACACGCGGCTGAGGAGTTTTCGCAGCGGCGGAGCGACGGCGCAGACGGCTTCGCAGATGATCGAGACCGGCTCGAGCGCGAGCGTCCTCCAGGAGACCGTCCGCGGGATCGAGCGGACCGTCGCGTTCGCGCCGAGGACGATGCGCGTCAGGACGGCGGCCTTGATGCGGTGAGCATGGTCGCAGAAGACGACGTAAGACGCCGCGGCGAATTTCTCGATCGCGATCGCGCGGCTGAAGACGAGGTTGTCGACGGTCGTCATCGCCCACTCTTCGAGGACGACCACCGCGTGCGGGAGCTTCGCCGCGAGGACTTGCGCCATCACCCACGCTTCGGAATGGTACGAGTCGCGGCTGGTGAAACCGCCGGTGACGATGACGCGGTCGACGCGCGCGGCGGCGATCGCGGACGCCACCTGTTCGGCGTAGAGATGGAGATCGTTGAAGCGGTCGTAACCGCAAACGATGGCGACCGGGCTTTCGCTCATCAGATGTTCTACGTTTGCACGCTACATACCGTTGAACGTGTTCCCGATCAGTAACACCGGCGCGAGCTCGCCGGCCTCGATTCGCGTCACGCCGCTCTCGATCATCGCGAGGCCGTTCGCGCCGAGCATCGACGTCGAGACGTGCGATCCCTGCGCCTTCATCGGAACGGCGACGAGCTCGCCGTCGCGCGCCACGACGCGAACGCGAAGGTAGGAGCGGCGATCGCCCGGCGCACGCAGCGGCGCATCGAGCCGCACGTTCACGACCGGCGGGAACAGCGCCGTCTGCCCTGTCGCTTTCCGGATCGCCGGCGCCACGAAGAGGATGAAGGCGACCATGCACGACACCGGATTTCCCGGCAACCCGAACGCAACCTGGCCACCCGGCAACCGGGAAACCACCACCGGCTTTCCCGGCTTCATCGCGACGCGCCAGACGCGCGTGTCCGCGCCGAGCTCCGCGACCGCGTCTTTCACGAAATCGTAGGCTCCGGCGGAGACGCCGCCGGAGGTGATGATGAAGTCGCAGTCGAGCGCGGCGCGAAGGGCGGCGACCGTTGCCTCGCGCGTGTCGCCGACGATCCCGCGGAGCTGCGGGTCCGCGCCCGCTTCGCGCGCCAGCGCCGCGAGCGCGTAGGAGTTCGAGTTGACGACCGCGCCGGCACGGCGCGGCGACCCAACGTCGAGGATCTCGTTGCCGGTCGCGAGGATCGCGACGGCCGGCCGGCGCGCTACCGCCACGCGCGACTGCCCCATGCTCGCGAGAACGCCGATCTCCGCCGCCCCAATCCGTGCGCCGCGCACGATGACGGTGTCGCCCGCGCGCATGTCCTCGCCGCGGCGGCGCACGTGCGTGCCGCGCTCGACCTTGCGCTCGACGCGTACGACCTCGCTTCCGCCATCGGTGATCTCGACTTGCGCGATTGCGTCGGCGCCTTCCGGTACGAGCGCGCCGGTCATGATCCGCGACGCCGTACCACGCTCGACGTGGCGCTGCGGAACGGCGCCTGCCGGGATGTCGTCGATCACGCGCAAGGTTCCCGGCGTGTCGTCCGCGATGAGCGCATAGCCGTCCATCGCGGAGTTGTCGCCCTCCGGCACGTCAAAGGTGACAACCGCGTCCTCGGCGATCACACGGTGAAGGGCGTCCTGGAGAGCCACGTGCTCGATTTCGAGGGGCGTCACGAGCTCCAGCACCCGCGCCTGCGCCTCTTCGACGCCGAGCATCGGCTCCTGATCGCTGCTACCGCGGAACGGAGTCATGCCGCCGATCATAGATGGAGGCGGAATCCGCCGCGTACTTACGACGACGATGAAACGACTCCTTCTCGCACTCCTCCTTGCGGCCTCGGCGGCCGCGCAACCGGTCCTCGGCCCGGAAGTGACCTCGGCGCCGCTTTCAAAGCTCGATGACTATGCGATCGCGCCACAGCGTGACGGCTTCGTGCTCGCGTGGACGGCGGAGGGACGCCTCTTCGCCGGTCATCTCGACGCAACGCTGCACATCACCGCACCGCCGCTGACATTGCCGCTCTTCGATCCGAATGCGACCGCGGCGTTGCCTGCGATTGCCAGCAACGGCAGGAGCATTCTCGTTGCGTGGCATGAGCGGCGAGCGGGTTACGGCGAGACCGCGTTCATCGCGCTTCTGACAGCTGACGGCCAGAGACTCGTCAAAGGCCCGAACCCGGTCAACATCACGAAAGACGGGCCGCTGGCGACGACCGTGAACGGCAAGTATGTCGTCTACACGGGCGACTTGCGGTACGTCTTCAACGAGAACCTCGACACCGAAGAGGGAACGTTCATCAGCCGCAATCTTGGCGCGGCGCTCAGCGAGAACGGCGAGGTCGCCACGGTGAACGAGAGCGCCACCGGCCATTTCGACTGCCGGCAAATCTGCTTTGGCCGCTGCAGCGGTACGCCGCAACCCTGCACCGGGACGTCGACCGTGACGTTTCTTTCCGGTGGTGTGCCGAGCGTCGCCACGTATGCCTTTGTGATCCCGCCGAATACGTTCACAGGCGATCCCTTCTCGTCATCGCCGCCGGTCGTCGCGGCGAACGGTGACTCGTACGCCGGGCTGGTACACCTTCCGGACAGAACGGACGTCTTCTTCTCGAATCCGTTCGGCCAAATCGCAGTTCCCACCGTCGTCTCCGGCCAAACCGCGCTTGCCGGGAACGGCGACGACGTGCTCCTCGTCTGGACGTCGCCGCATCCGGCCGGCATCGTCGTTCACCGCGACGGAAGCCTGTCCGAGCCGTTCGCGATCGGAACCTTCGGCTATCAACCGCGGGTCGTGAACATCGACTCGAATGACTTCGCAGTGCTGTACAGGATCGACGCCGGCGGCGACCAATCCGTGATCGCGGGAAGGATCGTGCACTTGCAGACGCCGAAACGGCGCTCGACTCACTAGCTACAATCGCGGTCGATGCGAACGCGCGCGCTGTATGCGCTGCTGATCGTCGCGGCGGCTGCGCGGCTGTTGCTCGCCGTCGCGGCGATGCCGCCGTACGCGGGACTCGATGAGGCGTGGCACGTGGCGCGGGTGGCGTTCGTCGCGCGCGAGCACCGGCAGCCGAACATCTCCGAACGCTCGATCCCGCCGTATATCGGGCGCGCGATTCGGGGGGAGGAGTTGCCGGCGTTCGGGGAAGTCCACTTTGTGCGGCCCTTCGTCGATCGGCCGTTCGTAGCGAACGATCTGGCGCCGTACGAGAGCGCGAACTACGAAGCGCAGCAGCCGCCGATCTACTACGCGATCGCGTCGAAGCTTGCCGGCGGTAGCGCCGTTGCGGAACTGCAGCGGCTACGCCTCCTCTCCGCCTTCTTTGCACTGATCGTCATCCTC
>DASXIH010000529.1:0-12264 GCA_036498125.1 Thermoanaerobaculia bacterium | reverse complement strand
CGCTTCGCCGGAGCCCGTTACCGCCACGACATCGGCTACCGCGCCCTCGAGCGGAAGCGCGCGCTGGCGGTCTAGTCCAATTTATCCTTGCGACCGCGCAGCGGGCGCCGCGCAAGGATAGACTTTGACCATGACACCCTGGGTTCTCATCCTCATGGGCAGCGACTCCGACGCGGAAGTGATGTCGCAGGCTGCCTCCGCTCTCGACGAAGCAGGCGTCCCGTACGAGATGACGGTCGCCTCCGCGCACCGCACGCCGGAACGGACGAAACAGATCGTCACGAACGCCGAGGCGAATGGGGCCGCGGTGTTCATCGCGGGTGCCGGAATGGCGGCGCACCTGCCGGGCGTCATCGCGTCGCTCACGACGCGGCCGGTGATCGGCGTGCCGCTCAGCTCCGGCGCGCTGCAGGGCGTCGACGCGCTCTACGCCATCGTTCAGATGCCTCCCGGGATCCCGGTCGCCTCGGTCGCCATCGGAGGCGCGCGCAACGCCGGCATCCTCGCCGCGCAGATGATCGCAACTGGCGACGCCGCGCTCGCTGCACGCTTGAAAGAGAAGCGCGCCGCGATGGCCGACGCCGTCGTGCAGAAGGCGGCGAAGGTCACGAAGTCGACCCGGAAGTAGTCTTATCGGCGATGTCCCACGATCACGAGCACCACCACCGCATCGAGGTCTCCCAGAAGCTCGTTGCGGCCACGGTGTTCACGATCGTGTTCGTGGTCGTCGAGATCATCGCCGGAACCCGGGCGCATTCGCTGGCGCTCATCAGCGACGCGTTCCACAACTTCACCGACGCCGTCGCGCTGGTCATCGCTCTCGTCGCCGTGAAGCTGGAACGTCGCCCCGCGACGGACGCGAAGTCGTTCGGCTACCAGCGCGCCGGCATCCTCGCCGCCTTCATCAACGCCGGAACGCTCGTCGCCCTCACCGCCTACATCGTCTTCGAGGCGATCGCGCGGTTCGAGAAGCCGGAGCCGGTGGCGAGCACCACGATGCTGGTCGTCGCGATCGCGGCGTTGGCGCTCAATTCGGCGATCACGCTGGCGCTCCGCCACGAAGGGGAACGCGATGTCAACATCCGCAGCGCCGTCGTCCACATGCTCGGCGACGCGATCTCGTCACTCGGCATCATCGGCGCCGCGATCCTGATCCGCATGACTGCCTCGCCGCGCTGGGACCCCGCGATCTCGATCGCCATCGGCGCGATGATCCTCTGGAGCAGCTGGGGCATTCTCCGCGAGACCGTCAACCTGCTGTTGGAGGGAACGCCGTCCGGCATCGATCCGACGGACGTCAGCCGCGCGCTGGGCGAGGTCGAGGGCGTGCAAGGCGTCCATCACCTGCACATCTGGGCCCTCGGCCCGTCGCGTCCCGCACTCTCCTGTCACCTCATGGTCGGCGACGTTCCCGTCCGCAGCACCGCCGCCATGCTCGACCAGCTGACCGCGATGCTCCACAGCCGCTACGGCATCGTCCACGCGACCGTGCAGTTCGAGTTCGCGCAGTGCGCGGACGGCGACCCTTACTGCTTGCCGTACGAAGTCACGGCTTCTCGGGATATGTAAAGGTGACCGACGCGCGCACGACGCCGAACGGGATCTGCATCGCGAGGTTGGGCGACAGCGCATAGAACGGGCGCAGGTCGATCGGGTTGCCGACGACGAGCGAGCCGTTCGTCTCGCAGAGATCGCCGCGGCGGGCGAGCGACTCGATCGGCTTCTTCACGCGCCAGTCGACGTAGAGCTTCGACACCTCGTCGCGCCACTCGCCGACCGGCTTCTGCGTGTAGGTCTTGTTGAACGACGCGACGGAGAGATCCTCGCTCTTCAACCTGCCGTTCGCGTCGTACGTGTACGTCGCGGCCGCGTCCCAGTCGACGTGCGGCGCCCCTTCGGTCTGGAAGCCGTCGTAGCCGCCGTGGTACTTGGCGGTCGTGAGCTGATCGCCGGTGTACGTGAAATCCGCCGTCTCGCTGATCAGGTGGTTGCACGCCGCCGCGTTCTGGAAATCGACCTGCTGCTGCGCGATGCGGTTGTTCGCGTCGTAGGTGTAGTGCGACGTGTACTTCTGCCCCTCGATCACCGTGTCTTCGCGGTCGAGCAGCCACTTCCCGTCAGACGCCGCATGCGCCGCGAAGTTGAGGATCTCGCCGCTCGACGGCGACGTGATCTTCTCGAGGTAGTCGCTCCCCTGCACGAAGACGATCTTGTCGTCGAGGCGCTGGATGACGTCGCCGCTGTAGGTCCAACCTTCCGACTTACGAGCGTTCTGGATCGCGCGCTGTTTTGCGGGCGAGTAGCGCATCGCCTCCAGCATCGTTCCGGCGAAGAGGCACGGCAGCGAGTCGTTGCGCGCGAAACGTCCGTCCGCGTAGTACGTCGCGCGTGTCGCGGTGGCGCCGTCGACGCACGGCCGAGAGTTCCAGATCGCCGAGGTCACGGCGTACGGTCCGTGCCAGCAGCGCGGACACCACATCGCGCCGGGCGGGAGCTTAAGACCGCAGAACGAGCAGACGATCTTCGTCTTCATGTCCTCGAGCTCGGAGTCGACCGCGATGAGCCGCTGCGAGGCGGCTGCCTTCGCGTCGGTGTCGGTCTCGACGTCGCTGTAGCGGCGGTAACGCTCCGCCGCCTTCTGCAGGTCGCCCTGCGCCTCGTAGATCAGCGCCTGGTTGTAGACCGCCGCCGCATCGTTCGGCCGTTGCGCCTCGGCATCCTGGAATGCCTTCAACGACGCGTCGAGATCGTTCTTCCCATAGAGGAACTTGCCGCGGTTGAACAGTTCCGCGTAGCTCTCGTCCGCCTGCCGCTTCTTCTGCAGCTCCGCCTGGAACTCCAGCTCGAGCTGCAGCTTCTGGATCTGCGGCCGCTCGTTCCCGGTTGGAAAGAGCTGCATGTACCTGTCGGTCTTCGTCTGCGCCTCGGAGTACCGACCCGCCTTCGCGAGAACGACCGCGAGGTCGTAGAGGACGACAGGGTTGTCCGGCTGCAGCGTGTCCGCTTTCTGGAACTGCTCGACCGCGGAGGGGTAGTCCTTCATCTCGGCGAACTTCTTCCCGAAGAAAAACGCCTTCGTGAAGTCGTCCGTCGACGGTTGCTGGGACGTCTGCTGGGACGTCTGCAACAGGATCGCGACGAGAAGGGCGGCAATCATTGGAGGAGTGAGTCGGCGACGGTCGAGAGCCAGAGCTGCTGCTCTTCCGTCGGCTGCGAGCGCGCCAGAAAGACGTAGAGCGCGTGCTTCTTCTGCTGATTGGTGACCTTGCCGCTGGCGTCGCGCAGCGCCTGCTCCGGATCGCCCTCGGCGATGTTCGCCGGCAGGATCACGTCGCGTGCATCGGCCGGCGCCCAGTGCGCGCGCATGTCGTCCCCGAACAGCTTCCCGACGAACGCGAGACGTTCGGTCTCGCTGTGCGCGTTCCGCGCGAAATCGGCCAGCCGGCTCTTCGCGCCGGCGGTCTGGATGAGCGTACGAAGGTTGGACAGCAGCTGGATCCGCTGCATGCACGCTTCGTAGATCTTCGCCTTCACGTCCTCGTCTCCGATCGCGGCCGACGCCTTCAGCACGTTCTGAATCCGCTGCGTCTCGGAGCTGATGAACGTTTCCGCCGCGTCTTCGTCGGCCGCAACAGTGACCTCGGCCATCGGCAAGGGCGCGGGCGGGGGCGTACTCAATGGGGCGGCGGCGCCCTCGCCGCCGGTAGTTGCCACAATGGGGACCGGAGACGGCGGCGGGGGCGGCGCCGCCCCATTGAGATCGGCCCCGCCCACATCCACGAGCGGCAGATCATCCAGCGCGGCCGCCGAGGGCTGCGCCTTCTCCACCGCCTTGGTTGCCTTCAGGTCATCCGGATCGACGCGCGCCGCACCGGAGGACGCCGGCACCTTCACCATCCTGGGAAGTCCGACCACAGACTCCCCCATCGGCGCCGCGGCGCTCCGGACGATTTCCGAGTCGCTCTGCAGCCCTGAATCGAGCAGCCGTTCGCGGACGCGCTGCCGCACCTCCTCGGCGAGCCGCAACTGGGCGTCGCGTTGAGGCTCGGCGAGGTAGCGGGGATTCGTCTTGTCGGGCGACATGTCGCAGTGACAGAGGCCGAACCGGTCGGCCTCATAGTTCTGCTCGCCGCGCGTGGTCCGGAAGTAGTTGACCACGGTCAGGTTCCGCTTCATCTGAGCGTCGCGGGCGCGCTCGCACGCCGCTTGCGAGGCGAACTGATTGGTGCCCCACAGGTCGATGAAAACACGCGTATCGGGGCGGTACATCTGTGTGTGGAAATGGAAAGTGTCGAAGTGCGAGACGGACGCGGCGCCGGGACATTCGAGCATCGTTTGCGCCGTCGCAGCGAGCGGCACGGCCAGCAGCAGGACTTCAACGAAGCCCCTTACAAGTCGTACCCGTTTCATGAACAAACGCACGATTGTCATTCTAGCGATCCTGGCGACGCTCGCGCTCGCGGCGGTTCCGTTCGTCTATGCGCAAGGGTTCCGCCGCCATCAGACGAATGCCGACCGGGTGGGCGGGATCGGCGGAATGATGTTCTTCGGCCGCCTGCATCGCGCGCAGGCGGCGCTCGACCTGAGCGACGCGCAGGTCGACCAGCTGAAGGCGATCGCGCAGCAGGTGCACGAGCAGAACGCAACGTACCGCCAGCAGCTCCGCGGCACCCGGCTGCAGATCGCACAGATGCTGCTCGCGAATCCGAACGACACCGCGGCGGCGCAGGCGCTGATCGATCAGCAGATCACCGCCGAGCGCGCGGTCAAGATGAACGTCCTCGCCGGCGTCTCGAAGGCACTCAACGTGCTCACTCCGGATCAGCGTGCGAAGGCCTCCCAGTTCCTCGCCGAACGCGCGGCCCGTGAGAAGTAGGGGCGTGATCGTGCACAATAAGGAGCTCCACGGACGTTCGATTGAAGGCGGCTGCCGCACATGAAGAGGACTCGTTAGAAGTTGCGGCAATCGCCGAAACGAAGGCGGGCCGTCCCGAAGCGTATGAATACCTGGTCTCGAAATACCTCAAACGAGTCATCTCCATCGCGTGGGGCATCGTCCGCAACGCGGACGACGCCGAGGATCTCGCGCAGGAGGCGTTCGTGAGGGCGTACGAGAACATCGAGCGCTTCCGGACCGGCGACCCGTTCGGGCCCTGGATCTACCGGATCGTCACGAACCTCTCGCTCGACGTCGTCAAGCACCGCAGCCGGGTGCGCCAGGAGGCGCTGAGCGAGATGGAAGAGGGGGAGCGGCGCGACCGGGCCGACCTCGCGGCGAAGACGAACGAGATCGCCTCGAGGATCGACACCGCGCTCCGGACGCTCCCGGAGATGCAGCGGGTAGTGGCGCGCATGCATCTGGTCGAAGAGTTCAGCCACACGGAAATTGCAGGGATGTTGAAACTGAGCGAGGGAACGGTGCGGTCGCACCTCTCCCTGGCGCGCCGGAAGCTGCGGGAGCAGCTCGCCGACATCTACGGAGGAAGCGATGAGTGAAGACCGGTTTTTCGACAAGCTGCGCGAAGACGCGCGCCCGCTGCGCTTCGAGCCGGACGGCTTCATGACCACGCGCGTCGCCGCGCGGATCCGCGAGCGCATCCAGTCGCCGGCCACGGCGTCCCAGGTGCTGGCGCGCTGGTTCCGGCCGCTCGCCGCGTCGCTCTCCGCCCTCGCGCTCGCCGCCACCATCGGAATCGTCTGGATCGACCGGAGCAGCACGCCTGATTTCCAGCAGCCGACCGTCGAGTCGCTGTCGGCAACGAACACCATCGAGATCTCGGCCGCGGGAGACGTCTATCGTGTCAACCCGTAGCAGCGCCCGCGCGATCGCGGTCGTGACGGTCGTCGCGACGCTGATCGTCGGTTTCCTCCTCGGCGTCGTCGCCGATCGGGTCTGGATCTATCGCTACGGACCACACATGCCTCGCGCCCAGCGCTTCAGCACCGAACGGATCGTGAAGCGTCTCGACGGTGAGCTCCACTTCACCGACCAGCAGCGCGCCCAGGTGACGCAGATCATCCAGGCGCGCCAGCAGCGGATCGCGGTCATCCAGTCCGGCGTCCGCCCCCAGATCCGCGCCCAGATCGATCAGACCAACGCCGAGATCGAGAAGATCCTCACCCCGGAGCAGCGCACCAGGTTCCAGCAGATGAAGATGCGCGTGCACCGGCCGCGCACCACGGAGTGATCAAATCCCTCTCGCGATCACGACGAACCGTTCGTGGCCGCCGGGACGGATCGCGTCGAAGGGCCAGCAGGTGATCAGCGTGAGGGTGCGTTCGTTGGTCGGCGCGAGCAGCTTCGAGTCGTGGTCGTCCGTGACGAGCACCTCGCTCACGCGGTAGGCGACGCGGCGGCCGTCGCGCCTCGAGACGCGGATCACGTCGCCGACACGCGCGCCTCGGAGCACAGAGAAGTGCGTGTCGCGATGCGCGGAGATGACGCAGTTGCCGAGCATCCCCGGCATCGCGGTGCCGTCGACGTGCCCCGGCCCCCACGCCATCGTCCGCCCGCTCGCACCGGAGAGGACGATGTACGACCGCCGCCCGCGCGCGAACTCGATGCGCGCGAGCGGCGTCGTATCAGCCCACGTCCACGGCTTCGCATCACGCTCGCCGTGCACTGCCCGCGTCCAGGCGCGCTCGAGGAGGAACTGGCCGAGGGCGGCTTTGGCGTACAGATACGCGGCGTTGCTGAAGCTGATGAAACTGGCCATGGCGAGGACCACTCCGACTGCGAGACGGCGGCTCATGTCAAAACTTCACGACGGCGAGGGCGAGGAGAAGCAGCAGCGCGCCGATGGCGATCCACAACGGGCCAGGCGTCGCCGTCTGCGGGAGAGTTCCCTCGATCCCGCCCCAGCCGGCCGGCAGATTCACCGGCACCGCAGTCGTGTTGCAGGTCGTCGGGTCGACGCCAGCCGGCGTGTGGTCGACCGCGACGAGGCTCGTGAGCGGGGTCAGGAGATGATTCGCGAGCGCGAGGGCGAGCACCTGCTGCCGGTCGGCGCTGTTCTCGGCGAGCGCGCCGTCGCGGTCGAGCAGCGCTTCGATCTTCTGCCGCGCCCACAGCTTCGCGATGCCTGATTCCTCACCGCCGCCGCTCAGGACGTGCGTCTCGTTCCACTCCTCTTTCCCCATCGCCGCGGTCGCGATGACGCGGCCGCCGCGCTTCGCCGTTTTCACGGTGACGATGATCGGCTCGCCGGAGTAGAGGTCGGGTACGCGCTGCGGCCACATTTCGGCCGCCGGGTCGTCGAGGTGCAGCGTCACGTTCGAGAGCACCGGATTCTCGAGCTTCTCGAACAGCCCGCCCATCTTCTCCTGCACCTCGGCGACGTCGCCGATGTAGGTGAACGTGCCGCGGCCGAAGCGCGCCGCGTTGCGCATGAAGTGCGAGTTCGGCGCGGAGCCGATGCCGACCGTGAACAGGCGCGTGCGCCCGAGGTGCTCGCGGATGTAGGTGAAACACTGGTCCTCGTTGCCGACCTGGCCGTCGGTCATGAAGACCACCTGGCGGACGCCGTCGACTCCCGGAGCCGGCTCGTCCTTCAGCGCGTGCTGGATCGCGTCGAGGATCTCGGTCCCGCCGTTCGCGTGCAGGTCATTCACCCACGCCTTCGCGCGGGAGATCGCGTCGGACGTCGCCGGCTGCGCGGCGTCGAACAGCATGCTGGTCGTCGAGTTGAACTCGATGACGTTGAACCGGTCGCCCGGCTGCAGGCGGTCGAGCGCGAGCAGCAGCGCATTCTTCGCCTCGTTGATCGACGTCCCTTCCATCGAGCCGGAGGTGTCGATGACGAACACCGTCTCGCGCGGCATCCGGACGTGCGTGCTCTGCGCCGGCGGCATGATCATCATCAGCGCGTAGTCGCCTTCGCTGAAGACCGCGCTCTTCGGCTCGCTGCCGAGGTCCGGCTGCCAGTTCAGCTCGAAGTCGCGGTCGGCGGGGACTTCGCCGGAGAGGGTGACGGTGTAGTGGGAGCCGGAAACGACCGCCGTGTTGATCTGGTGGTACGGGCTCTCGACCTTGCGCAGCGAGAAGCCGGCGTCGAGGTCGACGGTCAACGACGTCTTGTTACGCCCGCCGATCCTGACGTCGAGACCGCTCGCGTTGTAGCGCGGCCCGATCGTCATCGGGAAGCGGAGCGAGAACGCGCCGTCGCGATAGTCGATCGTCTGCTGATACGCGATGTCGATCAGCACCTTCTCGCCGCTCGCGACGTTCGCGATCGCGACGGTGAAGATGTTGGGGCGCTCTTGCGTCAGCAGCGACGCGTGCTTCCCCTCGGACTTCGCGGTCTCGTACGTCTGCTGCGCCGCCTTCTTCTCCTGGACGTCACCCTCGATCACGCGCTGGCCGATGGTCATCCGCAACGTGTCGACCGCCGCGTTCTCCGGCAGCGGGAAGACGTAAACCGCCTCGGCGCACTGCGGCGTGTTGTTCTCGAATGACTCGGCGCACTGCGGCGTGTTGTTCTCGAATGTCTGGGTGACCTCGCCGCGCAAAACGATGCCGCGGACGTGCAGCCGGACGTCAGTCTTCAGCGCCGGCGCCTCGGCGTAGACGCCGGGCTGCGACGTCTTGAACAGCATCGCCGCGCTCTTGACGTCATCCATCTTGACCAGGGCTTGGCCGCGCGCAAGCGCGGCGGGCAAAAGAGCGAGCAGCAACAACAGGCGTTTCATGGTTCATCTCCTCCGCAGACAATGAGCGTCCGCTCGTTGACGAAGGCGCGGAGGAATCGAGGCGGGCCGGCGGCTCGATTGTGGCGGGATTGTGGCGAGGCGGCAGTACGCGGAGCGGCCCGCTAGAATCGGCGGCATGGCGAACGTCGCGATCGTCGACGACGAGGCAAACATCCGCGAGACCGTCGCTTTTGCCCTGCAGCGCGAGGGGCATCAGGTGAAGACGTTCGCCGACGGCTCCGAGGCGTGGGCGGCGTTTCAGACGTCGCTGCCGGACGTCGCGGTGCTCGACATCCTCATGCCGCGGCTCGACGGCCTGGAGCTCTGCCGGCGTCTGCGCGCACTCTCCGAAACGCTGCCGATCATCTTCGTCACCTCGAAGGACGACGAGCTCGATCGCATCCTCGGCCTCGAGCTCGGCGCCGACGACTACCTCTGCAAACCGTTCTCGGTGCGCGAGCTCGTGGCGCGCATCCGCGTCCTGCTGCGCCGCTCGGCGCATCGCGCGGAGACGCCGAAAGCGGCCGAGACCATCGTGCGCGTCGGCTCGCTCGAGCTCGACCCCCAGCGGCTGCTCGTCCGCTGGAAAGGGAACGACATCGACCTGACCGTGACCGAGTTCCTCATGCTGCAGGCGCTCGTCCGCTATCCGGGCCACGTGAAGACGCGCCAGCAGCTCACCCGCGACGGCTACTCGCACGACAACTACATCAGCGAGCGGACGATCGACACTCACGTGAAGCGGCTGCGCAAGAAGTTCGAGTCCGCCGACCCGTCGTTCGACCGAATCGAGACCGTCTACGGCATGGGCTACCGCTACCAGCCGGAGCGCGTCTGATGCGGCTCGTGCCGTCGCGCTTCCTCGCGCGCATCTCACTCCGGCTGATGCTGTTCAACCTCCTCGTCGTCTTCCTGCCGGTCGGCGGGTTCCTGTTCCTCGGCCGGTACGAAGCGACGCTCGAACAGATGCAGGTCGAGTCGATGGAGCGCCAGGCGTGGCTCGTCCTCTCCGCGATGCAATCCGGCCGCGACGTCGCGCCGATGCTCCAGCAGCTACGCCCGAGCGACGGCCGCATCCGGATCGTCTCCCCCGACGGCCATGTCGTCGCCGACTCCGGTCCGCTCACCGACACGACTCCCGGCGAGACGCCCGCCCAGCGCAACTGGCTCTATCGCCTCGGCGCGGCGATCGTTCCGAATCGTTTGCGGCGCCTCCGGCCGGCGCCCCCGCTCGCCTCGAGCGACGACTATGAGCGCTCTCCGATCCTCCGCGGCCCGGAGGTGCAGAACGCGCTCGTTGGCGTCAGCTCTAGCGAGAAGCGGATGGCTTCTGACTCCGACCACACGGTGACGCTCTACCTCGGCATGCCGGCCTACAAGAACCACGAGGTGTCGTCGGTGATCGTCGTGTCGCAGACCACCGACGAGATCCGCGCGGCGATCCACAAACAGCGGCTCGCGATCTTCCGCGTCTTCCTCATCTCGCTCGTCGTCGCGATGGTGCTGACGATGCTCGTGAGCACGACGATCGTTCAGCCGATCCGGCAGCTGCGCAAAGACACGCACGAGATCCTCGACGCCAGCGGACGCCTCCGCGGCCGCTTCAAGGGATCGAAGAAGCGCGACGAGATCGGCGACCTCGCGCGATCGCTCGAACGCCTCTCGCGGCGATTGGAAGAGCGGCAGAAAGACACCGAGTCGTTCGCGTCCGACATCTCCCACGAGTTCAAGAACCCGCTCGCCTCGATCCGCGCCGCGGTGGAGATGCTCGGCGAGACGAGCGCCGCGGACGATCGCGCGAGGTTCGTCCGCATCGCCGAGAGCGAGATCGCGCGGATGGAGCGGTTGCTGTCGCAGGTCCGCGATCTCACGCGGCTCGACCGCGCCATTGCCGCCGAGGAGAAGAGCGAGGTCGACGTCGGAGCGCTGCTGCGGGAAGTCGTCGCGGCGTTCGCCATGCGGGAGCGGGAGCGGGTGACGTTCGAGGTCGACGTCGCGGAGCCGCTGATGGTGAACGCGTCACGCGACCGGCTCGTGCAGCTCTTCTCGAACCTGATCGAGAACGCCGACAGCTTCGCGCCGCCGGCGTCGGTGGTGACGATCACCGGCCGGAAGACCGACAACCGCGTCGTCGTCAGTGTCGCCGATCGCGGGTTCGGAATACCGCCGGAGAACATGTCGCGGATCTTCGACCGCTTCTTCACCTGGCGCCCCGAGGAGACGAGCGGCCGGCATGCAGGCCTCGGACTCGCCATCGTCCGCGCCATCGTGACCGCCTACGGTGGCACGGTCACCGCCGCCAATCGTCCGGACGGCGGTGCCGTGTTCGAAGTGCGGATTCCGGCGTAGCACGGGCTTCAGCCCGTCCGGGCGGGCTGAAGCCCGCCATACGTTACTGCGGCGCGGGCGCTGCCACCGTCGGCGGCTGATTGACGAGCTCCGTGAACTGGTAGAGCGGCGTCGAGAGATAGCGCTCGCCGGTATCCGGCAGCACGGTCACGACGCGCTTTCCGGCGCCGAGCTCCTTCGCGATCTGGAGCGCGGCGTAGGCGATCGCGCCGGACGAGATGCCGACCAAGATGCCTTCCTGCTTCGCCAGGTTCCGCGACGTCTCCACCGCCTGATCGAACGTCACGTCGAAAACGCGGTCGACGGAGCTCGCATCGTAGATCTGCGGAATGAAACTCGGACCGATCCCCTGGAGCTTGTGCGGCGCGTAGCTCCCGCCCTTCAGCACCTGCGCCTCGACCGGCATGACGGCCACGACCAGCACGCCCGGCTTCTCCTTCTTCAGCGTCTGACCCGTGCCGCTGACCGTGCCGCCCGTACCGACGCCGGCGACGAGTGCATCGAGCTGTCCGCCCGTGTCGGCCAGGATCTCGCGCGCCGTCGTCTCGCGATGGATCTTCGGATTCGCGGGATTCTCGAACTGCCGCGAGAGCCACGCACCGTTCTTCTCGGCGTACTCCTTCGCGAGGTTCAGCGCATACACGAGCCCCGAAGTTCCGGGCGTCAGGATCAGCTCAGCGCCGAGGGCCTGCAGCAGCTTGCGGCGCTCGACCGACATCGTGTCGGGCATCACCAGTACGCACTTGTAGCCCTTCGCCGCCGCCACGAGCGCGAGTCCGATTCCGGTGTTGCCGCTCGTCGCCTCGACGATCGTTCCGCCGGGCTTCAGCTCTCCCGACTTCTCCGCTTCGGTGACCATCGAGATCGCAATGCGATCCTTGACCGACGATGCCGGGTTGAAGCTCTCCAGCTTCACGATCACTTCCGCCGATCCTTCCTCGGGCACGCGGTTCAACCGTACCAGCGGCGTGTTGCCGATCAGCTCCGTGATGTTGTCGTAAATCCTGCCGTGCATTTCGCTCTCCTTTCGAGAAGGGCGAAATGGTACCGGATCTGTACCCTTTTGCGGAGTCGGTTCGGTTACGCTGTCGCCTGGCCGAGGTAGCGGTAGCCGATCTTGGCGACCGCGACGATGACCGCGGCGTCCGTCCCCACCGCCTTTTGGAGCTTGCGGCGGAGGCGCGTGACGTGCGTGTCGACCGTGCGGGAGTTGAGGTTCAGGTCGAG
>DASXIH010000528.1:0-6719 GCA_036498125.1 Thermoanaerobaculia bacterium | reverse complement strand
CGAGCTGTCGGTCGACGGCGAGGTGCTGCCGAGTTGCGCGCCGTAGGTGCCCGAATGTTTCGCGGCCGTGTTGACCGCGGTGACGCCCGACGCCGTCCAGCCGGAGAGGTTGCCGGTCTCGAAATTGCCGTTCGTCACGACCGTTCCGCCGCCGCCACCCGAGGAGGTGACTGTGAGCGAGACGCTCGTCGTGTGCGTCGTGGATCCGCCGGTGCCCGTGACCGTGATGGTGTAGTTGCCGGTGGTCGTCGTCGAGCCGACGTTGATCGTCATCGTCGACGAGCCGTTGCCCGGCGCCGCGATGGAAGTCGGAGAGAAAGAGACCGTCGTGCCGGCCGGCGCGCCGGTGGCGCTGAGCGAGATCGCGCTGTTGAACGAGCCGGAGATGGTCGTCGAGATCGACGAGGTGCCGGACGTCCCCTGAACGATCGAGACGGCCGTCGGAGACGCGGAGATCGAGAAGTCCGCCGCTGCCGTGCCGTTCCAGTTGTTGACCATCGCGTTCGCGTCGACGGTGCCGACGCCGGTCACCGCGTCATAGCCGGTGCCGCAGTTGAAACCGGTCACGCCCGGGACGCTGTTGTTGCCGGAGGTGACGTCGTGGAAGATGACCGTTCCGCCGCTTCCATACTGCGCGTTCGCGAGCGAGTAGAACTTCGTGTTGGCGTTGCCCTGGCGGGCGCCGGTCTTCTGGACGACGAGTGCCATGAGGCCCGCGAACGACGGCGACGAAGCCGACGTGCCGCCGACGGCGCCGAGGCCGGAGACGGACGCGGTGTGGCCCTGGATGACGAGGTAGCCGTCGTGGCCTGCAGCCGTCAGCGCAACGTCGGGGACGTCACGCTTGCCGTCGGCCGGAACGCCGACGCAGACCTGCCACGACGGTTTCGCGTAGATGGTGGAGACGCCGCCGCTCGATGCCCAGAGGCCCGAGCCGCCGCTGACGTTCGCGCTCTCGTTCCACGCGATCTCCGGGATGTAGCTCTTCGCGGAGGCCTGGTTCGAGGCGTTGGTCGAGTTCCAGTAAGTCGACGGCGAGGCGGTGTCGTTGAACTGCGCGCCGCCGACCGCGATGTTGTACGGCGTCGAGGCGAGGCCGCTGACGGCGCGGCCGCTGCCGGTCGTGTCGCTGCCGCCGTTGCAACCCGCGGCGCCGCTGTCGCCCGAGGAGACGAAAGCGCTGATGCCCTGCGACGCGGCCTGCGACCAGAGGTTGTTGTAGAAGGTCGTTTCGGTCGTCCCCATCGACGACTCGCACTGGCCGAAGCTCAGGCTCATGACCGGCGCGAGGTTGTTGTTGACGATGTACTGCGCGGAGAGATCGACGCCGTCGGTCGTCTGCGTCGACGCCGAGATGACGAACTTGATCGTGGCGTTCGGGGCGACGGCGCCCGACCACTCGACGTCGAGGTCCGCTTCACCCTCTTCGCCGCTGCCGAGGTCCCCCGGGTCCGTCCCGTTGTGGACGAACTGCGGGTCGTTCGCCGGAAGGCCGAAGAAACTGCGGAAGTACTGCACGTCGGCGAGTGCGATGTCGGTGCGGCCGACGATCGCGATCGTCTGTCCGCTGCCGTTGACGCCGGCCGAGTAGAGGGCGTTCGTGTTGTAGATGGTGGAGAAGTCGGCGGGCGCGACGTAGTGCGACGTCCCCGACGTGTACTCCGGCATCGACACCGGATGGCGATTCACGCTGAGCGACTGCTTCGGGAAGTTGTGCAGCGTGACGACGCCGCCGACGATGTCGGTCAGCGCGCGCGGGATCTGCGGGTCGCTCGTGTTTGCGTGGTAGTTCTTTCCGTTGACCTTGAACTCGTGGATCTGCGTCTTGAACGCGCGCTCCACCTGGCCCACGGTGCCGCTGAAGTTGATCCAGCCGCGGCCCGCGCCGATCTCGTCGACCGATAAGCCGCGGCGCTGCAGCCACGACGTCACGTCGGCGAGGTCGTCGTCGCTGATGCCGAAACGCTTCGCGTAGTCCTGCGGCGTCAGCCACTGGTGATACAGCGGTGAGCTCGGATCGTGGAGCTGCGCCAGGAGTAGGTCCGGGCGGTCCTTCGAGTTCTGCCGCGGGCTGAGCACGAGGATCATCCGCTCGTACCGCAGGTTCTGGTCGGTCGGCCCGACGTCGTTCTGCGAACGCGCATTCGGATGCACGTTGCCCGGAATCGCGACCGTGTCGTTGTCGTCGACGTTCCGTTTGTGGCTATTGCTGCTGGCTGCCAACGCCGGCAGCGCGATCACTAGAGCGAGGATATAGATCGTGAATCTCTTCATCGTACCTTCCTTTGTTCGGTTGGGCGTCTATGGGCAATGGCGTTGCCAATCGTTGACCGCTCTTAAGTCATTGAAAATGAAGAGATTTCGTTTGGCAGCGTGGGTCAGACGAATGCGCGCGGTCTGTAATTGACCCATCACTAACGGTGCGAAAGGGTCAAACGTTGATGTTTACCTGTTCGTTTCACGCGCCGGTTTCCGCCGCAGGTCGCCCCTCCTCCAACCCACCAAGGAGGAAGTCATGTTCGAGACCTCGGTCGTCCGCGAGCGCGTCGCCGAACGCCGTTACAGCCTGCTCTCCGTCTCGCTGGTAGCGCACTCACTGGTCGTCATCGCGGTGCTGGCGGCCAGCATCGCCTCGCTCTCATTTCCGAAGGCGCCGCCACACGAGTACTCCGTGTTCATCGGGCAGGCGGCTCCTCCGCCTCCGCCGGCTGCTCCTCGTCAGCCGCCGCCGCAGCAACCCGCCCAGGCGCATCCCGCCACGACCGTTCCTGCCGTCGTTCCGCACGCTGCCCTCACTCCGATGCCGCTGACGCCGCAGACCATTCCGGACACGATTCCGACTGTGTCGGCGACGTCGAATGACGTCGGAACCGCGGTCGCCAGCACCGCGACCCCGGGCACCGGGAGCGGCAGCGACACCGGGGATCGGAACACGGTCGACGCCGGCCAGCAGGGAACCGACACCGCTCCCGCCGCCGACACGGTCTTTCATCCCGGCGCCGATGTGAAGCCTGCGGTGGTGATCTACCGCGTCGAGCCGCAGTACCCGCAGGGCGCGCTGCGGATCCACATGGGGGGCACGGTCGTGGTGAAGTGCGTCGTCGACAAGAACGGCAGCGTCCGCGAGCCGGAAGTCGTCACCAGCTCCTTCGCCGCATTCGACGAGCCCGCGCTCAAGGCGCTGCAGCAGTGGCGTTTCGCGCCGGGATCGCTCCATGGCAAGGCGGTCGACACCTGGTTCGAGCTGACGATCCGCTTCCAGGCGAGGTGAATTCTGTGATGTCGCGGTGGACGCGTCTTGATGTCGCGGTGGACGCGTCCGGGTGTCGCAGTGGACGTGTCCCGTGTCGCGGTGGACGCGATCCGGCGTCTCAGTGGACGCGGCGATGTGCGCAGTGGACGCGGGCCGCCGTCGCACTGGACGCGGCAATGTGCGCAGTGGACGGGGGCCGATGTCCGCTGCGCACAGACAACGGCGCGGTGCGTTCGGCCCTCGTCGGCGAAGATTCTTGTTGACGTAGAATGAAAAAATAGTAGGATTCGATGTTACGAAGTCAGAGTCTGATCAACTAGGACTTCGGTGGCAAACGGCGGTGGGTAAGTGTTGAAAAGCACGCCATAAACCCACCGGACGCGGGAGTCGAGCATTGCCTCCTCCTGCCGCGGGTGCCCGGGGTGCGCACCTCGGGAAAACGTGAACCAGGAAGCTCGGCGTGTCTTTTGGCCGATGTCTTCCGGCCGGTTGGCCGCCTCGTACTCCGTCGACGAGTCGCGACGTCCCTCCGGACAACTTGCTCAGGAGGCACCATGTCAGAGACAGGAAACACCATCACCACCACTACCACGGATACGCCGAAGCTCACACCTGAGGCACTCATCGAACAGCTCCGGAATCTGCAGTCGCAGGTCGAGGAGGTCACACCGCTGTCGGCAGCGGAGCGCACGCAGTTGCGTCAAGTGACTCGCCGCCAGCCGCCGCATGTCGTCCAGGCGTCCATCAGCGTGATCGGCTCCTCGGGGACGATCGCGGATGCAGTCGGGCAGCCGATCGACCAGGTCGTGCAAATGCAGACCGACGCTTCGCGCTGGGCACTCGCGGCCGACGAGCTTCGCATCTTTCTCAAGGGAATCGAGGGAGCGAATCTGGTCCGGCAGCAGAAACTCGCGTTCATCGCCTCGCAGGCGTACTCGATCGGCACCCAGCTCGCGCGCAGTCCGCAGAACGCGAAGCTGGTCCCGCAGGTGGAGGAGATCAAACGGCTGAAGGTACAGGCGCGTCGCAAGAAAGCGCAGCCGGAGAGCCCGCAGCCGCAGCCGCCGTCGAAAGCGTAGAGTAAGGAGGCAGTGGACCCGGGCGTTGCTCGCAGGCGCGCCCGGGTCCCTGATTCGGTCGATGACGAATGAACGTTTGGAACGCCTCAACCTCCTCATGGAGGAAGCGACGGAGCTGAGCCGGCGGCTGCAGGATGTGCCGCACTCGCCCCTCCCGTACCTGCCGCTGAAGCAGCGCTGGAAATACCGGCGGCTCGCGTCGCGGCTTCGCAAAGGAAGGCTTTACCCGAAGTTCGGGAACCTCTTCTCCGCCGAGGGGTTGGCGGCGATGTGCGAGCGGGCGATCCAGCGCGACGAGAAGCTCGAAAAGCTGATGGCCCAGATCTGGCCGCTCCTCGGCGAGATCAGCATCCTCGTAGAGGAGTTGCAGCTCGCGGCGGACGAGGAGGCCGCGGCGCAACTCGTCGAGCTCCGGCGCGCGGCGCGGCAGCTCGGGCCGCAGAGCGACGCCGCGGCGCGTTGCCGTCAGTTGAACACCTCACGTCGCACCCGTAAGCAAAAGTGGCGGGAAGTGCGCGCGTTGCGCGCCATGAATGCTCCCACTCCCGGCGTTCAACGCGATCTCTACCAACGGTTCCGCATGATGGCCGCCGAGCACGTCCCGGAGCCGCCGTCCGGCGAGCCGGTGCTCTCCTTCCCCGCGGACGACGCGTTCGCCGGCGAGGCACTCTTCCTCCGCATCGGGGTGGACGAACACCAGTGGCTCGGCCGCTTCCGCCGCGGCCGCGCCAACGGAAACGCGGTCGACCTGATGCCCGACCAGCAGACCCTTCTGGTCGTCGCCTCCGGCGCCGGTTACCTCATCGACGTCAAGACGCGTGCGCTCGTGTGCGAGCTCGGAGACGACATCGAGGTCTACGCCCGTCACGAGCCGCAGGGTCTCGTCTTCCTGGATCACGCCGGCTCGTCGCTCGAAGCCTTCGGCGCCGAGGGCCGCAGATGGCGCACCCCCCGCCTCGGATCCGGCGGCCTTCGCAATTTCTCATTCGTCGAGGGCTACCTCGTTCTCGAAGTCCGGCAGCCCGACGATCAGTGGATCGACGTCGCGATCAATGCGGAGACGGGAGAGGTTTGCTGGAATGTGGTGGTGGTGGAGACGGACGCTTCTGCGACCGGGTGAGCGTCAAGTGTAGGGGGGATCGGGCGCTCCTATTTCGGCGCGAGCTCGTGGAGCAACTGCTCGACGCTTTCGGGAACTGCCACCGAGACAAACCACGCTTGCGGGTAGAGATAGTCTTCGCCGGATTCATCGATGACACGAACAAAGTTCCGCTTTGCGGCTGCCGGGTCGTCGAGTACCTCGTAGACCTTGCGAAGTTCCAGCGTGCCCGCGTACTGGCCGTTATGAATGCAGATTGCGAACTGTGTCGAGCCACTCATGTCTACTCGATCTCGAACGACTCCCACACGTCCACCGTCGAAGGCTACCAGGTCTTGATGTTCGTTGCCGTTCGAGCGCTGGACCAGATGGCGAAGAAGTGCCGCCGTGTCCGCTCCCCTTTTGCCGGGTTCGGCTAGCATCGGGACGTGCGGCGTATCCCCGTCGTCCCGATGCTCTTCGGCGCCTTCGCGGCGTGGGCGCTGCTGTCGTTCGTCGGAACGTTTCAGCCGCTCCTCAATACGCCGAACGTCTACATCGGGACGGCAGCGGTCGGCGCCGCGTTTGCGCTCATCGTCTACGCGGCAGCGGCGATGTTGCCGCGGCGGCGTTTCGTCACGCGGCGCGAGAAGATCGGCTGCGGCTGCGCTTCGGCGGGCGCGGGGTGTACGTTCGCGCTCTTCATCTCGGCGTCGATGGCGGTGGCGGTCGCCGGCTCGTTCGCGATCACGACGACGAGCCAGGCGATCGCGTTCTTCTCCGCGTTCTGCGGACTCGGAGCGCTCGGCGGTCTGCTCCTGCTCCGCTTCCGCGATGCCGCGCTCCGCGATCGTGAGCTCGAGCTCGCGCGCGATCTGCAGCAGCGACTCCTTCCTCCGCCACGGCTCGAAACGAGCTGCTGCTGCGTCGTGGCGCGAAATGTTCCTGCCGCGTATGTCGGCGGTGACTTCTACGACTTTCTCCCTCTGGCCGACGATCGCCTGCTCATCGTGGTCGCCGACGTCGCGGGCAAAGGCGTCGCGGCGGGTCTCATCAGCGCCTCGGCGAAGGCGATCGTGCCGCTCATTGCGGCGCAGGAGACCAGCGTCGACCGCCTCCTCTCGGCGATCAATGACCGGCTCGCGCCGCAGCTCGCGCGGCGCGAGTTTGTGGCGATGGTCGTGGCGCTCTTCGACGGCGCGACCGGCGAGCTGTCGATCGCGAACGCGGGGATGCCCGATCCGATCGTGATCGGGGGCGGCCGTGGACGCACACTCGTCGTGAGCGGCCCTCGCTACCCGGTCGGGAT
>DASXIH010000527.1:0-4827 GCA_036498125.1 Thermoanaerobaculia bacterium | reverse complement strand
GTTCGAGACGCCTGACGGCGAGATGCTTTATGGCTGGTACTGCCGCGCCGAGAAGCCGATCGCGTCGGCGGTCTTCTGCCATGGGAACACCGGCAACCTGACCACCGTCGCGGAGCTCATCCCCTACCTCCTCGCCGCCGGGTACAACGTCCTCTTCTTCGACTACCGCGGCTTCGGACGGAGCACCGGCTACGCCTCGATCGCCGGCGTGGTCGCGGACGGCGTCACCGCCGCCCGCTATCACGAGACGATCCGGCCGAAGAATCTTCCGTCGGTGCTCTATGGGTTTTCACTCGGCGGCGCCGTCGCGGCGCAAGTCATCCGCCATCATCCGTTCGACGGACTCATTCTCCACTCGACCTTCACGTCGCTCCCCGACATCGCGCGCGTCACGTGGCCGCGGCTTCCGTTGCACTTCCTCGCGGGCGATTTCTTCAACACGATCGCGGTGATGAAGAAGATCCGCGTCCCGGTGCTCATCCTCCACGGCACGGCCGACGAGGTGGTGCCCTCCTGGATGGCGCAGACGCTCTACGACGCGTGCGAGTCACCGAAGCGGATCTACACGGTCACGGGCGGACTGCACAAGGATCTGTACGTTCGCGATGCCGATACGCTGGTACGAACGATCACCGAGTTCATTCACGAGATCGGCACCAGCAGCGTGCAACAGGAAACCGACGCGCAGTACGGTCCGGTCGACGAGATCATCGACGCGGCGTTCCGTTACGTGCGCCGGCTGTTGCGACGCCCGCTCGTGCCGAAAACGCTGTGATAGATTGCGGGCCCGATGCTGGCCGTCGTTAAGTCCTCTCCAAAAGACGGGCCCGAAGGAACGGAAGTTCGCGAGTGCCCGCGCCCCGCACCCGCCCCAGATGAGATGCTGATCCGCGTCGCCGCCGCGGCGATCTGCGGAACCGACAAGCACATCTACCACTGGGATGAGTCCGTCCGCGACAAGGTCTCGCCGCCGCGCATCTACGGCCACGAGTTCTGCGGCTTCATCGAGGAGATCGGCGAGCGCGCCCACCGTCCCGGCTTCAGCGCCGGCGACTACGTCTCGGCCGAGATGCACGTCGTCGACGGCGAGTGCCCGCAGTGCCGCAGCGGCCAGGGGCACATCTGCATCAACACCAAGATCTACGGCCTCCACGAAGACGGTGCGTTCGCGGAGTACGTCCGCGTCCCGGCGTCGAACGTCGTCAAGCTCGGCCCCTACGTTCCGCTGCGTGTCGGCGCATTCCTCGACGCCCTCGGCAACGCCGTTCACGCGACGCAGATCTGCGACCTCGCAGGCAAGGCGGTCGCGATTACCGGCTTCGGTCCGATCGGCGCTATGTGCGCCGCGATCGCGGAGCACAGCGGCGCGTCGACCGTCGTCGTCACCGACGTCAGCGACCACGCGCTCGAGACGGCGCGCCGCTGGGCCGCGTCGCGCAACTTCGACAACCTGCACGCGTTCAATGTCCGCACGACCGAGGCGGCCGAGGTGAAGAAGGCGATCGACGCCATCACCGACGGCGTCGGCGTCGACATCGTGCTCGAGATGTCCGGCTCGGGCAATGCCATCAACTTCGGCCTCGACATCGTCCGCATGGGCGGCACGCTCTCGCTCCTCGGACTCCCCGCCGGCCGCGCCGTCACGATCAACGACTACACGAAGAACGTCATCTTCAAGGGCGTGACGATGCAGGGCATCATCGGCCGGCGGATGTATTCGACCTGGCAACGGATGCTGGCGCTCCTCCGATCCGGCCTCGACGTGGAGTGGGTCGTGCAGGCGACATTCGATTCGTTGAAGGACTTTCACGAGGGAATGGGGCGCTTCGATCGACATGAAGCGCTGAAAGTGGTTTTCTTTCCGGAAGGAGAGAGGGCCGCGAACGCGCGGCTCCGAGCGTAGTGCCGAAGCGGATCGCGATTCTCACCGGCGGCGGCGATGTCCCCGGCCTCAATGCCGCCATCAAGTCGTTCGTCTGGCGTCTCTCCGACGACGGCCACGA
Source organism: Thermoanaerobaculia bacterium (assembly GCA_036498125.1). GTDB lineage: Bacteria > Acidobacteriota > Thermoanaerobaculia > Gp7-AA8 > Gp7-AA8 > DASXHZ01. The sequence goes on along the minus strand of DASXIH010000527.1, from coordinate 2,824 downwards.
GATCATCGGACTCCGCCGCGGCTGGGCCGCGCTGCTCAACATCGTCCCCGACCCGCACGTCGACAACAGTGCGTGGATGATGACGCTCAATCGCAGCAATACCCGCGCGATCGACCGCACCGGCGGCACCGTGCTCCATACCTCGCGCGTGAATCCCGAGATCACCAAACCGGAGCACGTTCCGGAGCATCTCGAGTCGTCGAAGCCTCCCGCCGATGAGCGCGGACGCTACGACCTGACGCGCGCCGCCATCCGCACGATCGAGTTCCTCGGCATCGACGTTCTCGTCGCCCTCGGCGGCGATGGGACGCTGACCTTTGCGCGCCGGCTGCACGAGGACGGCGTGCCGCTGATCGCGATCCCGAAGACGATGGACAACGACGTCTTCGGCACCGACTACTGCCTTGGGTTTTCGACCGCGGTCACACGCTCCGTCACGTTCATTAACGACCTCCGCACCGGCGCCGGGTCGCACGAGCGCTACCTCGTCGTCGAGCTGTTCGGCCGCTACTCGGGTGAGACGTGCCTGCTCGCCTCGTATCTCTCCGGCGTCGACCGCGCCGTCGTCGCGGAAGTGCCGTTCGATCCCGATCGGCTCATCACGATGCTCGCTCGCGACAAACAGGAGAACCCGAGCAACTACGCGATCGTGGCGATCTCCGAAGGCGCCTCGATCGTTGGGGGGGCGATGGTGGAGACCGGAGAAGCGGACGCGTTCGGGAACCGGAAGCTCGGCGGCATCGGCGGCGTCCTGAGCGAATACCTGGAGCTCCACAGCCGCGACAAAGTCATCTACCAGCGCCTCGCCTACCTCATGCGCTCCGGCGCCCCCGATTCCCTCGACATGCTCGTCGCCAACAACTTCGGCAGCCTCGCCGCCGACCTGGTACGCCACGGCGAGCACGGAAAACTCGTCGCCGTCGCCGACGGCCGCTACTCAGCAGTCCCCATCGGAATCACCGGCACCGGCAAGAAGCGCGTCGACATCAACCGCTACTACGACGTCGAGAACTACCGCCCCAAAGTCGCCAACGTCATGGGGATGCCGATGTTCCTGCATTGAGGTTGCGGGGTTACGGGGTTGCGGGGTTACTAGGTGGACGTGGGCGGGCTTCGCGAGATTGGACGAATCGGATGAGCCCGAGGAGGGCGGCGCCGGTTCTCTTGATGTGGACGTTGAGGGTGGCCGAGGTCTTTTCGTCGAGGAAGCGCAGCCTTTGAGCTGCGAGTAGTTGCGCCTCGACTTCGAACAACGACCCTCTCGCATGACTGAGCATCTGCCGCCACTCGCCCGGAGTGAGGCGAGCTTCTCCTTCGGCAATACCGCTCATGACCGAGATCGAAGCACGTCGAAGCTGCGACGTCAGACCGTACAGTTCCGTTTTCGGGAAGCTCTCGGTTACTTCGTAGATCTTCTCAACAAGCTCCATCGACCGCTGAAACGCGGCAAGATCTTGAAATCGTGACATTCAATGGCTGGTGCCAAAGACCAAGGCGCAGGCGTCAGGTGGGCAACAAAACTCTACCTCGAAACCCCGTAACTCCGAAACCTCGTAACCCCGCAACCCGTCATTGCACTGCCGCGCTGAAATCCGCATCGAACCCGAACGTGACGCTTGCGGTTTCCATGTGCTTGACCGAGAGGTGGCCGTCCATCTGGCCGTTGGCCTTCCGCGCCTTGAGGTGGACGTCCTTGTTCGGGTCCATCCAGCCGGCGTCGTACATGCCGGTGGGGTGCTGGACGACGAGGTGCAGCGGCTGCGCGTCCCGGCTCACGCTGACAACGATACCGAGGATGCCGTCGGGTAAGTTCGAGTCGATGTCGGCGAGCTTCGTCCCGGCCGGAAGCGGCTTGTCAGTGAGGATGATCTTCGTCGCGTCATTGCGGTTGCTCAGATCGTTGTGGGCTCGATCCATCACGTACGCATAGGTGAGCGGCACCTCGGTCGTGCCGATCGTGAGCGAGCCTGTGGCACGTCCCAGGTCGGCCCCGAGGGCGGCGGATGCAACTAAAACCAGAAACAAGCCGACGGCGCATCGTCGCATGTTTGGCCTCCAATATTGTCCTGTGTGATCAGTGTAGCATCGTGCCGCCATGCGCAAGCTTTCCATCCTCCTCGCGTTCCTCCTGCTGACCTTCTCGGCATCCGCACAGCAGCAGACTCAAGCGCCGCCACAGCGCGATGAGTCGGCCGATCGCGCCTTCGAAGAGACGATCAAAGACATCGACGACGTCCGCTGGTTCATGTACCTCGGCGACGTCGCGAAGATCGACAAATCGCTCATCGCCAGCAGCAAGCCGATCCGGATGAAGAATCCGACCGGACAGGGCGCCGGGAACCCGCTCATCATCCCGGTCTACACCTTCACGCCGAAGAAGTTGACCGGCAAGGCGCCGCTGATCGTCTTCGTGCACGGCGGCGTCCACGGCGACTTCGAGACTTCGTACGCGCACATCATGCGCGAGCTGATGGACCAGGGATACGTCGTGATCGCGCCGGAGTATCGCGGCTCGACCGGCTACGGCGATGAGCTCTACAGCCAGATCGACTACGGCGGAACGGAAATCGACGACGTGAAGGCGGCGCGCGACTGGGCGGTCGAGACGCTGCCGCAGGTCGACGCCTCGCGCGTCGGCATCATCGGCTGGAGCCACGGCGGCTATCAGACGCTGATGAACATCTTCCGCTGGCCCGACGCCTACCAGGTCGCGTATGCAGGCGTGCCGGTGAGCGACCTCGTGCAGCGCATGGGCTACAAGTCGCAGGGATACCGCAACATCTTCGCCGAGTTCGTCGGGAAGCAGGCGGCCGACGATCCGATG
>DASXIH010000526.1:0-6417 GCA_036498125.1 Thermoanaerobaculia bacterium | reverse complement strand
ACGCCGGTCGGCGGTGGGATCCGGTCGCTGAACGTGACGCTGCGGCAGGTGCTCGACCTCTATGCCTGCGTCCGTCCGGTGCGCTACTTCGACGGCGTTCCGTCGCCGGTGCGAGAGCCGGAGAAGGTCGACATGATCATCTTCCGCGAAAACACGGAAGACGTTTACGCCGGCATCGAGTGGCCTGCGGGTACCGAAGGCGCGAACAAGATCATCGAGTGCATCAACGAGATCGAGCGGCGCTCCGGTGCGAAGATCCGTCCCGGTTCGGCGATCGGCATCAAGCCGATGTCGGAGTTCGGCTCGAAGCGGCTCGTGCGGAAGGCGATCGAGTACGCGATCGCGACGAAGCGCGACTCGGTCACGCTGGTTCACAAGGGGAACATCCAGAAGTTCACGGAGGGCGCGTTCAAGGATTGGGGCTACGAGCTGGCGAAGAAAGAATTCGGCGACGTCACGGTCGCGGAGTCGGAAGTCGGCGCCGCGGGCGCCGTCGGAAAGATCGTGATCAAGGATCGCATCGCTGACTCGATGTTCCAGCAGGTGCTGCTGCGGCCGAGCGAGTACTCGGTCATCGCCACGACGAATCTGAACGGCGACTACATCTCGGACGCGCTCGCGGCGCAGGTCGGCGGCCTCGGCATGGCGCCGGGATCGAACGAGTCGGACGAGGTGGCGATCTTCGAGGCGACGCACGGCACCGCGCCGAAGTACGCCAACAAGGACATGATCAATCCCGGCTCGCTCATCCTCTCCGGCGTCATGATGCTGCGGCACATGAAGTGGTGGGAAGCGGCCGAAGCGATCGAGCGCGGGATCGCCAGGACGATCCAGCAGAAGCGCGTGACGTACGATCTGGAGCGCCAGATGCAGGGAGCTACCAAACTGTCGACGTCGGAGTTCGGTAAGGCGATCGTCGACAACATCTAGTGAGTGGGAGTCGGGAGTCGGGAGTCGGCGTCCACTCCCCACTCCCCACTCCCAACTCCCATTTCCATGGATCTAGCACTGAACGGAAAGGTGGCCATGGTCGCGGCGGCGAGTAAAGGACTCGGTGCCGCGATCGCGGAATCTCTCGCGTCGGAAGGCGTGAAGCTGTCGCTCTGCGCGCGATCGTTCGAGCGCAGCGCGGATGCGAACGTCCTGAAGATGCCGTGCGACGTGTCGAAGGCGGAAGACCTCCAGCGCTGGGTCGACGAGACGATCGCGCACTTTGGGAAGGTCGACATTCTGGTCACGAACACCGGCGGGCCGCCCGCCGCGCCCTTCCTGAATCTCGCCGAGGAGCAGTGGCGTACCGGGATCGACGGAACGCTGATGAATGTCGTCCGCCTCTGCAAGGCGGTCATCCCCGACATGCAGAAACGGAAGTGGGGTCGGATCGTCCACCTGACGTCGCTCGTAGCGAAGCAGCCGAATCCGCTGCTGACGATCAGCAGCACACTGCGGGCAGGTCTCTCCGCCCTGACGAAGACCCTCGGCGATCAGGTGGCGAAGGACGGCATCACCGTCAACGCCATCCTCACCGGCCACTTCCTCACCGACCGCCAGCGCCAGCTCGCTGAGATCCGCTCGAAGGAGCAGGGGATTACGCCGCAGGATTACCTCGACAAGTCGGTCAAAGACATCCCGATCGGCCGCTTCGGCGACCCCAGCGAGCTGGCGGACGTCGTCGCCTTCCTCTGTAGCGACCGGGCAAGCTACGTCACCGGCACCTCGATCCAGATCGACGGCGGGTACATCCGGTCGACGTTTTGATCGTCGAACGAGCGGTAAGATACCGACGATGGAATCGGGAGTGATTCACTCGGACCCCGAGATTCTCGGCGGCACGGCAGTTTTCGTCGGCACGCGCGTCCCCTTGCAGGCGCTCATCGATTATCTTGAAGGCGGCCATCCGCTCTCAGATTTTCTGGACGACTTCCCGACGGTATCTAGGGAGCAAGCAATCGCGGCTCTGGAGGAAGCCAAGGAGCTGCTGGTTGCGCATTCTGCTCGATGAATGTCTCCCTCGTGCGCTGAAGAAAAGCTTCCCTCCCGAGCACGAGGTTTGGACCGTGCCCGAGGCCGGTTACGCGGGACTCAAGAACGGCCAACTCCTTCGCGCAGCGGACGGAAAGTTTGATCTGCTAATCACGAGTGACGCGAATCTCCAGCACCAGCAGACCCTCGGCCGCTACTCGCTCGCGTTTCTACTGCTTCGCGCGCACAGCAATGACATTGTCGATCTCCAACCGGTCATGCAACGCGCCCTCGCGCAGCTCGATCGCGTTGCATCGGGGCAGCTGCTTGTAGTCGCGTAAAGCTAGTCCCAGCTCGCGCCGTTCATCCGCGCGATCACCTTCGCCACTTCGATGTAGTCGGCCTGGTCGCCGAGCTCGTGGAGGGAGGCGGTGAAGAGGTGCTGCGTCAGCGCGAGCATCGGGGTCGAGGCGTGGAGCTGGTGCGAGAGTTGGTTCGCGATGCGGATGTCTTTGTCGTGGTGGACCAGCTTGAAGACGAGCGGCCACTTGTGGTCGGCGAGGCGCATCGGGAGAAGGTTCTCGGAGGCGTTGGAACGGCCGCTGCCGGAGTTCGTTACGGCGAGTGCGGTCTTCAAGTCGATGCCGAGCTGTTTCGCCAGGAGGAGACATTCGCTCGTGATCCACACCGTGGCGCCCATGATCGAGTTGGTGAGCACCTTGATCGCGTGGCCGCTGCCGATCGGACCGACGTGAATGATCGTCTTTCCGTTCAGCTTGAGGATCTCTCTCGCCCGCTCGAACTCCTCGGCGCTCGCGGCTCCGACCATGATCGTCAGCGTCGCGTTCTCCGCGCCGACCGTCGCTCCGGTCACCGGGGCGTCGACGAACGTGACCCCTTTCGCCGCCAGTCGCTTCGCGGTCTCGCGGCTGGCGTTCGGATCGCCGCTCGTGGCGTCGATCCAGAGCGTGCCGCGCTTCACGGCCGGCAGGAGCTGATCGACGATCTCATCGACCTCCTTGCTGGTCGGAAGCATCGTGACGATCACTTCCGCGTCGGCGGTCGACGCGAGGTCGTCAGCGAGCTTCGTCCCGTGGTCCCGTGAGTGGCGTTCCGCCTTCTCGCGCGTGCGGTTCCAGACCGTGACGTCGTGTTCTTTGGAGAGGTGGCGCGCCATGGGGTAGCCCATCGCGCCGAGGCCGATGAATGCGATCTTCATGGCGGGGGATTCTATGAAAAGGGCGGACTGAAGCCCGCCCTACGTTTGAGAAAACGACCGAGACCCTCCGGCTCGCGTTGCAGAGAGAGAGGTAGCTTCAGCAATTGTCCACGGAGGCACGCCCATTCGCCCGCTCTACCGTGGTGGGTCCGAGGTGGGCGCGAAACTGAAGGGTCTCGGTCGTCTTCTCAATGATCGCCAACAAAAAAAGGGGCGATACGCCCCTTTTTGCCCGAAGGCCCCGTCTCTCTTGACGGTGTGGAATCTACAGTGTTGCTCTACGTAATGTAGTGAGCTGGATCACAAAGTTCAAGTCTTGTTTTTGTACCACGCCGCATTGATCTCGGTGTAGTGAGCCCACTGGGGCGGAACGAGGTCGGCGGGGAAGATCGCGGCGACCGGGCAGGCGGGTTCGCATGCTCCGCAGTCGATGCAGACCTCGGGGTCGATGTAGAGGATCGTCTCCTTCTCGAAATCAGCTTCGTCTTTCCGCGGATGAATGCAGTCGACCGGACAGACGTCGACACAGGCTGTGTCTTTCGTATTCAAGCAAGGCTCAGCGATTACGTACGTCATCGGACGATTCGGCCTCCCGGACCTGAAGTGCCGGACATTCTACTCCGTCCACTTGCGGATCGACTCGATCTGGTAGTCGTTCCCCATGAACGAGACGATGTCGCCCGCGGCGTGGCCGAGGAGCGCCTTCGCGACTTCCGACTGATTGGAGTAGACGCCGTGCTCCGGCGCCGACTCCCACGGTCCGAGGATGACGACCTCGCGTTGCAGCTCGCCGTTCGAGAGCATCAGCTTCGTGCCGACGCGGACCTCCGTGGTGTCGATCTGCGCCGGATCGAGGACGCGAACGCGCGACAGCTCGCCCGACAGCTCGGCGGCGCGGGCCGCGAGGTACTCAGCTCGCGCGCGCGCCGCCTTGTATTCGAAGTTTTCGCGCAGATCGCCCATCTCGCGCGCGGCCTGGAGCGCCTTCGAGTTCGCCGGAATCTCGACGTTCCGGAGGTGCTGGATCTCGGCGCGTTTCTTCTCGAGCATGTCCGGCGTCGTATAGACCGGCTCCTGCTGCGGCTCGCGGAGTTGCGGGTGCTTCATGAGCGCCGCCGCCTTCACGATCTCGCGGCGGTACTCCTCGAGGGCGCCGTAGCGGTCGAGGGTGTCGACGAGCTTCCGCGCCTGCTCCTCGTTGTTCTGGCCGTTGATGATGCGGATGGCGAGCGCGCCTTTGTCGAAGAAGTCCTTGAGGCGCGCGCGGACGGAGCTGAACTCATCGTTCGTGAGCGCGTCGAGGATCTGGAAGAGGAGCGAGTACGTGCCGCGGTCGCTCCACGACTCGTCTTCGTTCACGCGCTTGACGTACCAGTAGAACGCGCGCGGATGACGGCGTGGATAGCGGAGTGTCTCATCGGTGAGGCGCGTGAGCAGGTCGGTCTCGCCTGCTTTTTCCAGCGCCTCGAAGATGAGGCTGATGATCTTCGGCTCTTCTTCGAGGAAGAAGACCTCGCCGTAGACCTTCTGCCAGTCCGGGTGCGTCTCGCGAACGACGCCGAGAGCGCGCTCGCGAAGCTGTTTGTCGCCGACCGCCGCGACCGTGCGCGACGCCATCGGAGACTGCAGGAGCGATGGGGGATCGATCGCCGACTCGTAGTTGCCCGGCAGCCCTTCGAGCGTTGCGAGGATCTGCCACGCCGTTGCAGCGTCGGTGCGAGCGAGCCTCGCGGCATCGGAGGCGAGTGTCGACGAGAAGAAGTCGGCGAGCTCCTGGTTCCGCGCGCTGTGTTTGCGCGCGAGGTCGAGACGCGTCTTCGTGTCGGCGCGCTCGAAATCGCGGCGAATGACGCCCGACGCTTCGCCGGCAGACGACGAGTACGAATACGTCGCCTTTGCGCCGGTGCCGCTGACCACGATCTGCGGGTTCTTGCGCGCCGAAGTCCACCACGAGCTCCAGCTCTTCTCTGGCACGACTCCGATCACGGCGTCGCGTACTTCGCTCATCAACATCGGCCGGCCGAAACTCTGGAGCAGTTTCGCGAAGAACTCGGCGGGCTTCTTCGTCGCCTGCGTGGACAGTCCTTCAGGATCGCGGAACTTGTCGCGGAGGACGTGACCCTCGGGGAGCGGCGTGAGGAACTTGTTCGCAGCACCGAGCGGCACCGAGACGCGCTTGTCTTTCTCGAAGTCGAGGCGGCAGACGCCGAGCTCCGGGTTCAGGTCCGTCACGCGGCCGGCACCGCGGCCCGCCATGAAGAAGCACTCCCCCTCGTCGTACGTGAGCCACGTCTCGATCTTCTCGGCGCGCTCGACGGGGTTCGACTGCGGGTCGTTGAACTTCGCGAACTGGAATGCGCGCGGGAAGCTCTTGTGGCTCGAGAATGCCTTCTTCAGCGCTTCTTCGATCTGCGGGCGGATCTGCGCCGGATGTTTCGATAGGCGGCCGAGCTCTTTCAGCACCTGCAGGCGCTGATTCCAATGGCCACCTTCCTTCTCGGCGTCGGCGAGGAGACCGAGGAGCGTATCCGACTGGGTACGCTGTTCGGCCTTTCTCAGCGCTTTCGCGACGGCGAGGAAGGAGTCGACGTCGGACGGATCCCGATCGAGCTCTCCCATCCAGAGCGTCTCGACATCGTCAAACTTCTTTTCGTGGATCCGTTTGAGGGCGTCTTCGCGGAACGGCATGAAGCGCGAATTGTATTGTTTACCGGCGCATTTTCACGAGCGCTTTGAAAACGTCGAACGGCAGCTCTTCGCTGCGGACGATTTGGCGCAGGTGATGAAGCGAGGTCTTGCGGTCTTTCACGTCGTCGGGCGTGAGGTTGTGCTTCCGGAGAAGGTCGTGTGCTTTCTGTTCCATGGGACTGGCTGCAACTAGCCGGCCGTGGCTGCTATTCCGCCCAGAATCTTCTCGTGGATCCCCCCGAACGCGCCGGAGGACATGACCATGATCACGTCCCCCTCCTGCGCCTCGGCCGCCACGCGGCGGGCGAGTGCATCGAAGTCATCCATTTGTTCAGCCGGGATGCCGTCGGCGTTGAGGCGATTGACGATCGTGTCGACCGACATCATGTGGTCGATGCCGTACCGCGTCTCGTAGCGGTCGCGATGGAAGACGTGGCCGATGATGACGCGGTCGGCCTCGTGGAACGCGTCGATGTAGCCGTTCTCGAACTCCTTCCGCGCCGATGAGATGGACCGCGGCTCGAAGAGCGCCCAGATCCTGCGGCCGG
>DASXIH010000525.1:0-7068 GCA_036498125.1 Thermoanaerobaculia bacterium | reverse complement strand
CTTCTCGACGATGTCGATCTCCTCGGCGGCCCCGAACAGCTCCGTCACCTGCGCCACCACTTCACTCCGCGAGCCTTTGATGTCGAGGAAGCGCTCGATCTTTCCGACCTGATCGGCCGTCAGCCCGACGCCGCGGATCGTGTCGCCCGATTCGTCCTTATAGCCGTCCATCAGTTCGCGGCGGACTTTCTCGATGCCGATCTTGTCGAGCTTGTCGAGGACGCGCAGCACGTCTTTGCCGCGTTCTTCCTCGATGCCGCCGTGCTTCAGGAGGAGGTTGAGCAGGCCGCGGCTGGAGAAGCGGACGAGATAGCGTCCGACGTCCAGCGCTGAGAGCGTGTCGCACATCCCGGCGAGGATCTCCGTGTCCGCGATCTCGCTGACCGTGCCGACGGAGTCGAGGTCGAACTGGGTGAATTCGCGGAACCGGCCTTTGTCCGGCTTGTCGGCGCGCCACACCGGCGAGACCTGATAGCGCCGGAACGGGCGCGGAAGCTCCTTGTACTGCGCGATGACGCGCGCCAGCGGCACGGTGAGGTCGAAGCGGAGGCCGAGCGGCTCGTTCTCCGGATTCGTGACGCGGAAGATCGACTGCTGCGCTTCCTGCCCGGCGCTGCCGGAGAGGACGTCGAGGAACTCGATGGCGGGCGTCGCGAGCGGGACGAAGCCATACAGCTCGTAGACGCCGCGAATGGTGTCGACCATCCGCTGCCGCGCGAGCATCTGGTCGGGCAGCAAGTCGCGCAGGCCGCGGGAGAGACGAGGCTCGACGGTGTCGGACATGGTCGTGAGTGCCGCGCGTCAGGAATGGTACCGGGGGCCGGTTTCGAACCGGCGACCCCCAGATCCACAATCTGGTGCTCTAACCAACTGAGCTACCCCGGCACAGGGGCGGAATGATACTCACAAACCACTGAGGGCGCGAGAGAGAACGCTCCGGAGGGCGCTCTCATTTCTCACGCCCGCATCAGCGCGTCGGCGAACCAGGTGCGGGAGTCGGTCCAGGTGCGGGCGATCGTGAACCCGGCGGTGTTTGCGATCTGGGCGAGGGAGGGGGCGTCAAATTTGTAGGAGTTCTCGGTGTGGATGGTCTCGCCGGCGGCGAATGACGCTGAATCGTCGCCGATCGTGACGGTTTGCGCGGAAGTGCTGACGAGGTGCATCTCGATCCGGCCCCGCTCTTCGTCGTAGAACGCGCGGTGGGTGAACTTGGCGAGGTCGAAATTGCCGCCGAGCTCGCGATTGATGCGTAGGAGCAGGTTGCGGTTGAACGCGGCGGTGACGCCGAGGGCGTCGTCGTACGCGGGCTCGAGGACCGACTTCGGCTTTCGCAGGTCGGCGCCGAGGAGGAAGAGATCGCGGTCGGAGAGGACGTCGCGGAGATCGCGGAGCATGGTCACGGCCTCGTCGAACGTCAGATTGCCGATCGTCGAGCCGAGGAAGAGGACGACGTTGCGGACGTCGTTGCGCAACACGCCCGCCAACGCGCGCGACGGCTGTTTGAAGTCGGCGCAGACGGCGGTGACGCGCAGGTGGTCGTACTCGTACAGCAGGTCGTCGGCGGTCTTCTCGAGCATCTCGCCGTCGACGTCGACCGGCACGTACTCCAGCTCCGGCTGCCGCGCGCAGATCGCATCGTGGAGGATCCGCGTCTTCTTCGACGTCCCGCTTCCGAGCTCGATGAGGCGGATCGGCGCGCCGAATTCGCTCGCCATGTCGACGGCGTGCGTCGTAAGGATCTCCGTCTCGCAGCGGGTGGGGTAGTACTCCGGCAAATTCGTGATGGCGTCGAAGAGGGCCGAGCCGAGGGCGTCGTAGAAGTATTGAGGGAGGAGAAACTTCGGCGACGCGGCGAGGCCGCGGCGTACGTCATCGGCGAACGTATTCACGACGGTGTTCCGGTCGAGGAGGGTGAAGCGCTGCACGGCGCGTGATTGTAGACTTTGTGCGTGCCCCGCCGCCCGTGCAACCGAACGTGTGCAGTCCGCCCTCGACGCCGCCGGGATCGAGGCGCGCATCGTCGAGCTCTCCGCCTCGGCACGGACGGCCGCCGAAGCCGCCGCGGCGGTCGGCTGCAGCGTCGCGCAGATCGCGAAGTCGCTCGTCTTTCGCGGCGCGGAGAGCGGCGACGCGATCCTCGTCATCGCCAGCGGCACGAACCGGGTGAATGAGAAGAAGATCGCGGAGCATGCCGGCGAGGCGATCGCGAAGGCCGACGCCGATTTCGTCCGCGAGCGGACCGGCTACGCGATCGGCGGCATCCCTCCGGCCGGCCACGCGTCGCCGCTCCGGACGTTCATCGACCGCGACCTCCTGCAGTACGAACGGATCTGGGCTGCCGCCGGGACTCCGCACGCTGTCATGGAATTGACCCCGGCCCAGCTCACTAACCTGGTACCGGCCCCAGTCGTCGAAATTCAGTAACCGACGCTGTAGTTGCAGCGTCCTAGAATTTCGAGACATAGGTCCTGTCCATGAAGCGATCCCTGCTGTTCGCCGCGGTCCTGCTGTTTGCCGGCTGCTTTTCGGCGTACGACACGCCCAAGCCCGGCGAGATGCGCGTCCGCCGCGGCAAGTTCACGAGCACGATGGTGCTGACCGGCGAGCTCGAAGCGGCGCGCGGCGCGATGGTCAGCGTGCCGCAGCTGCCGACGTGGCAGTCGTCGATCAAGTGGCTCATCGACGACGGCGTCGCCGTGAAAGCGGGGGAGCGCGTCGCGGAGCTGGACAACACGCCGTTCACCGCCGATCTCGATAAGAAGCGCCAGGATCTGACGCAGGCGCAGCAGGAACTGCAGGAGAAGGCGGCGGAGTGGGTGGGCGACCTTCGCGACAAACAGTTCGACGTCGAGAAGAAGAAGGGCGATCTCGATAAGGCGAAGATCGAGGCGTCGGTCCCGAGGGACATCGTTTCGACCCGCGACTACGAAGACCGCCAGACGAAGCTGCGCCGCACCATCACCGACTACGACAAATCGCGCGCGACGCTTGCCGCGCAGCAGAAGGCCGACACATCCGACCGCGCGAATCTGCTCGTGAAGATCGAGCATGCGCAGGACGAGGTCGCGATCGCGGAGCGGAGCATCGACTCGCTCATCCTCCGCGCGCCGCAGGCCGGCGTCGTGGTGGTGAAGGACATCCCGTGGGAGGGGCGCTAGCTGCAACTGGGCGATACGGTGTGGGTCGGGTTTCCGATCGCGGTGATCCCGGAGCTCGACTCGATGCGCGTTACCGCGGCGCTTCCCGACGTCGATGACGGGCGCGTGATCCGCGGGATGCCGGCGCGCGTCACGCTCGACGGCTATCCGAACATGCACTTCGCCGGCCGCGTCGACGCCGTCTCCGCGGTAGCGCAGGAAGGCGCCCGCGGCTCGCTGCGCCGCGCATTCGTCGTTCTCGTGAAGCTCGACCAGATCGACGCCCAGCGGATGCGGCCCGGCCTCTCGGCGCGTGTCGAGATCGACCGCGAGGCGAAGGACAACGTCCTCGTCGCTCCGCGTGCAGCGCTCGACTTCAGCGGCAAGTCGCCCCGCGCCCGTCTCTCCGGCGGCAAGCTGGTCAACGTCAACCTCGGCTCCTGCAACGCGCAGGAGTGCGTCGTCACCTCGGGGCTGGACGAAGGAGCGCGGCTGGGATCATGAAACGTCCTCGCATACTGATTCCGATCGCCGCCGTCGCGCTCTTCTTCTTCGGCGGCTGGGCGCTGCGCAACAAGCTCGCGGCCGACCGGCAGGGCGACTGGGTCGAGGCGACGCGCGGCGACGTGGTCAGCGGCGTCGACGTCTCCGGGACGCTCGCCGCGGTCGACTCCAGCATGCTCGGTCCTCCGCAGGTCCCCGACGTCTGGGAGTTCAAGATCGCGATGCTCGCGCCCGAGGGGGCGGACGTGAAGAAGGGCGCGCCGGTCCTCGGGTTCGACACAGCCGACCTGCAGCGCCGCCTCGACCAGTACCGCGCCCTCGCGGAGCAGGCGGCGAAAGAGATCGAGAAGAAGCGCGCCGACCTCTCTCTGCGACGGGAGAGCGACCGACTCGCGCTCGCCGAGGCCGAAGCGAAGATGCGGAAGACAGCGCTGAAGCTCGAGGCGCCCGCGGACATCGTCGGCATCAAGGAGCGCGAGGAAGTCCGGCTCGACTACGAGACGTCGAAAGAAGAAGTGAAGTCGATCCGTGAGCGCCTCGCCGCGTTCGAGCAGGCGGCCACCGCGGAGATCCTCCTCCTCGAGAGCAAGCACGCGCAGGCCGCGGCGGTCGTGAACGACAGCGAGTCGGCGATCAAGGCGATGATGGTCACCGCGCCGCGCGACGGGACGGTCGTCTACACGATGGACTGGAAGGGCGACAAGCGGAAGGTCGGCGACAGTTGCTGGCGCGGCCAGCGCGTCGTCGAGATCCCCGACCTCAGCAAGATGAAGGCGAAGGGGGAAGTCGACGAGGTCGACGCCGGCAAGGTTGCCGTCGGCGAGCGCGTCACGTTCCGCCTCGACGCGCATCCTGACGACGAGCTGCATGGCACGATCACGCAGGCGGCGCGCACGGTCCAGCAGCAGGCCAACACCAAGAATCCGGTGAAGGTGCTCAACGTCGACATTGCGGTCGACAAGACCGATCCCGCGAAGATGCGTCCCGGGATGCGGTTCCAGGGAACGGTCGAGCTGGCGCGCTCGCGCAATGCGGTCGTGATTCCGCGCGGCGCCGTTTTCGTCTCGGCGAAAGGCCCGATCGCCTATCGCCGCGGCATGTTCGGCGTCTCGCAGGTCCCGCTGAAACTCGGCCGCGAGAACGACAAACTCGTCGAAGTCCTCTCCGGCCTCGGCGCCGGCGACCGCGTGCTCGTCGAGAAGTCGGAAAAGGCGGAAAGCAAGTCGTGAAGCGCCTGCTTCTGTGTGGCGCCGGCGCCCTCGCCGGCGTGGTCCTGGGCTGCGCCCGGCACGCCGACGTCCCGACGTACAAAGTCACCCCGACGACGTTCACGCGGCGCATCACGGCCGAGGGCAACCTCAAGGCGGTGAAAGCGACGCCGGTCATGGCGCCGCATGACGCGCCGAACTCGTTGAAAGTGGCGTGGATGGTCGACGACGGCGCCGTCGTGAAGAAGAACGACGTCATCGTCCGCTTCGACCCGAGCGACTTCGAGAAGGAGCTGAAGGGCGGCAACGAGGACCACACCACCGCCTCGAACAACCAGTCGAAGACCGACGCGCAGGCGCTCGCGACGCGCGCGAATCTGCAGCGCGACGCACGGCAGGCGGAGAGCGAGCTGCTCTCGGCGAAGCGCTTCAAGTTCGATGACGCCGAGGTGTTCTCGCGGTACCAGCGGATCGAGGCTGAAGTCGATCAGGGGCTTGCCTCGGAGCACAAACAGAACGCCCAGCGCGTGCTGAACATCCGCGAGGGCCTGAACCGCACCGACAAAGAGCTCCTCGCGATCGAAGACAAGAAAGCGGCGCTGCGGATCCGCAACGCGCAGCAGGGTCTGAACTCGATCGAGATCCGTGCGCCGTACGACGGCATCCTGGTGCTGACGCGCGACTGGCGCGGCGACGTGCCGCGCGTCGGGTCGACGCTCTGGCCGGGCCAGCCGCTGGGAGAGATCCCCGATCTCAACGCCATGAAAGCGGACGTGTTCGTGCTGGAGGCGGATGCGGCGGGTCTGGCGATGAACGAGAAGGCGTCGGTGACGCTGGAGTCGAATCCGAACGCGGCGTACAGCGGGAAGATCACGCAGGTCGACAAGCTCGCGCGTCCGCGCGTGCGCGGCGTGCCGGTGCAGTACTTCGGCGTCACGATCACGCTCGACAAGACCGATGCGCGGGTGATGAAGCCGGGAACGCGCGTACGCGCCGTGCTCGACGTCGAGAACCGCGCCAAAGCGTTCGCGGTCCCGCGGCAGGCGATGTTCGAGAAGGACGGGAAGAAGATCGTCTACCGGAAGCATGGCTCGAAGTACGAGCCCGTACCGGTCGAGATCTCCAGCTCCACCGCCGGCCGCGTCGTCGTCACGAAGGGGATCGCCGAGGGCGACGAGCTCGCACTCATCGATCCGACGGCAAAGAAAGATGAAAGCTGACCTCGAGACACTGACCGTCGCGATCGGGAATCTGGCGACGCACAAGCTGCGCACGGCGCTGACGATGCTCGGGATGATCTTCGGCGTCGGGGCGGTGATCGCGATGTTGTCGATCGGTGCGGGCGGCGAGAAGAAGGCGCTCGAGGCGATCGGCAAGCTCGGGCTGCGCAACGTGATCGTGCGCGCGAAGAACGTGAAGCCCGAGGAGCGCGCCGAGCTCCGCAAGAAGTCCCTCGGCGTCTCGCTGCGCGATGGCGAGGCGATCGCCGAGGCGATCCCGAACGTCGAGCGCGTGCTGCCCCGCATCGAGGTCAAGGCGTACAAGATCATCGCCCCCGGCGCGAAGACGAAGGGGAAGGTGTTCGGCGTCTCGTGGCGCTCGAATGAGGTCGCCGCGGTCAAGCTGGCCGAGGGGCGCTTCATCGACGCGAAGGACGAGCGCGAGCACGCGCAGGTCGCGGTGATCGGACAGGAGATCCGGCGCAGTCTGTTCGGATACGGCCCCGCGATCGGAAAGCTGTTCAAGGTCAACGACGTCTGGCTCGAGGTGATCGGAATTCTCGCCAGCGAGCCGGCCGGCGCGTCGTCGGCGACGAGTGAAGGGATGCCTGCCGGGTCGACCGCCGAGGAGGTTTGGATCCCGTCGACGACCGCGATGCGCAAATTCGACCGCGATCCGCTCGATGCGCCGGTCGACGAGCTGCTCGTGACGGTGAAGGAAGGCGTCTCGACGAAGAAGACCGCGGAGCTGATGAAGCCTCTGGTCGACCGGCTGCATGGCGGCGCCGACGACTACGAGATCGTCGTCCCCGAGGCGCTGCTGGAGCAGAGCCGGCAGACGCAGCGGATCTTCAACATCGTCATGGGCTCGATCGCCGGGATCTCGCTGCTGGTCGGCGGGATCGGGATCATGAACATCATGCTGGCGACGGTCACGGAGCGAACGAACGAGATCGGCATTCGCCGGGCCATCGGGGCCAAGCGGCGGGACATCGCCTC
>DASXIH010000524.1:0-4199 GCA_036498125.1 Thermoanaerobaculia bacterium | reverse complement strand
CATCGCATTCCTCAACCGCGGCGTCTTCGAGTGGGTCGGGTCGATGGAGGAGGCGCGCAACTCCGACCACCCGGTGTTACGCGATTTCCTGCGGTCGAGTATGGTTAGTGCAGCGCAGCCCGGATAGATAGAAAAACTATGGCAGCTACCCCCAAAGACAAAACGATCCGCGTCGGCATCCTGATCACCGTCGCGCTGGCCGTGCTGATGGTCTTCCTCTTCTTCATCGGAAGCGAGTCGAAGGTCTGGGCGCGCAAGAACGAATACGACGTCCGGTTCGAGAGCGCGGCCGGACTCGCCGAGGGGAACCCGGTGAAGATCTCCGGCGTCACGGTCGGCGTGGTCCGCGACATCAAGCTGCCGCGCGACCCGAAGAAGCGCGCGGTCGAGATCTCGCTCATGGTCGACCGCAAGTATGCGGAGCGCATTCGCGGCGACTCGCGCGCGCGCCTCAAGAAGCTCGGCCTTCTCGCCGGCGACAGCTACATCGACATCACTCCGGGCGACCCGCGCTTCCCGACGCTCGAGCCGGGGTCCGTCATCCCGGCGCAGCGCGAGACGAACGTTGACCAGCTCATCTCCTCGGGCGAGGATCTTGTCGACAACTTCGTCCAGATCTCGTACTCGCTCAAGAACATCCTCGGGCGCGTGGATCGCGGCGAGGGTCTGATCGGCGAGCTGACGACCACTCCCGAGACGAAGCAACGCCTCACCGACACGTTCCTCCTGACGCTCAACAAGACCAACGCCGCTCTTGCACACATGGAGAGCGGCCGCGGCGTGGCCGGGAAGCTGCTCTACGACGACAAGTTCGCCGACCAGCTCACCGCCTCGCTCCTCGGCAGCGCGCAGTCGTTGCAGAGCGTGGCGACCAACATCCAGAAGGGGCTCGAGACCGGCAACGGAATGCTTCCGGCGCTTCTCAACGATCCCGAAGGGAAGAAGAAGGTCTACGACCTCGTCGACAACCTCCGCACCACGTCGGCGAACCTCGCGACGTTCTCGACGAGCCTCCAGACCGGCCAGGGCCTCGTGCCGCGCCTGATCAACGACAAGGCGTACGGCGACCAGGCGCTCAACGAGTTCACCGGCCTCGTGCACCAGCTCAACGAGACGGTCACGAAACTGAACACCGGGCAGGGCACCGCCGGCAAACTGATCACCGACCCGTCGGTGTACGAATCGATCAACGACATCCTGATCGGGATCAACGAGTCGAAGCTCCTTCGGTGGCTGATTCGCAACCGGCAGCAGAGCGGGATTCAGCAGCGCTACAACGAGGAGCAGAAGACCGCTCCCGCGACTGCGCCTCCTCCGCCATCGGTACCGCCGGCACCACCGGCGACGACCACGACAACGACGACCACAACGACATCTACCGCACCCGTACCACCACCGAACTAGAAGGAGTTTTCATTGGATATCGCCGTCATAGGCACGGGCTACGTCGGTCTCGTCACCGGCGCCGGTCTGTCCGACTTTGGCAATGACGTCGTGTGCGTCGACATCGACGAACGAAAAATCGCCGCCTTGCGCGAAGGCAGCATCCCCATCTACGAGCCGGGACTCGACACGCTCGTCGCCAAGAACGTCGGCGAAGGGCGGCTGCGCTTCACGACCAACCTGTCCGAGGCGATCAAAGCGGCGCGGGCGATCTTCATCGCCGTCGGCACGCCGCCGAAACCCGACGGCTCGGCTGACCTCCGCTACGTCGAGGACGTCGCCCGCACCATCGCGCAGCACATGAACGGTCCGAAGCTGATCATCACGAAGTCGACCGTCCCGATCGGCACCGGCCGGATGATCGAGCGGATCGTCGAGGAGTCCGGCACGCGGCACCGCGCCTCCGTCGTCTCGAATCCCGAGTTCCTCCGCGAGGGATCGGCGATCGAAGACTTCATGAGGCCCGACCGCGTCGTCATCGGCGCCAACGACGACGAGTCGATCGCGCTGATGAAGGAGATTTACGCGCCGCTGCACTCGCTCGAGATCCCGTTCGTCGTGACGAACGTCGAGTCGTCGGAGCTGATCAAGTACGCCTCGAACGGCTTCCTCGCCACGAAGATCACGTTCATCAACGAGATCGCGCAGGTGTGCGAGCGCGTCGGCGCCAACGTGCACGACGTCGCGGTCGGCATGGGCCTCGACTCCCGGATCGGCCCGAAGTTTCTGCAGGCCGGCCCCGGCTTCGGCGGCTCATGTTTCCCGAAAGACACCTCCGCGATGGCTGACATCGCGCGCCGTTACGGCTACGAGTTCCAGATCATGGAAGCGGTGTTGCGCGTGAACGCCGACATCAAGGAGCGCATGGTCACGAAGATCGAGGAAGCGCTCGGCGGCGTCTCCGGCAAGACGGTTGCAATCCTCGGCCTGGCGTTCAAGCCGGAGACCGACGACATGCGCGACTCTCCGACCATCCCGATCATCAACGGCCTGCAGAAGCGAGGCGCGAACGTACGCGCGTACGACCCGCAGGCGATGGAGAACTGCAAGTCGATCTTCGTCGACGTCACGTACTGCGAGGACGCGTACGAGACGGCCGCGGGCGCCGAGGCGCTCGTGATCGCGACGGAGTGGAACGAGTTCCGCGCGCTCAACCTCGATCGCATCAAGAAGGCGCTGAAGCGGCCGGTCGTCGTCGACCTCCGCAACGTCTACGACGCGAAACGGATGCGCGCTCAGGGATTCAATTACTACTCGGTCGGCCGCGCGGAAGACGTCCGCAAGCCGCTGGCGAAGGAGCACGCCTAGTGGGTCGGGCCGTCATCACTGGCGGTGCAGGGTTCGTCGGCTCGCACCTCTGCGACCTCTTTCTCTCGCGGGGCCACGAAGTCATCTGCGTCGACAATTTCCTCACCGGCTCGCCGGAGAACATCAAACACCTCTTCGGCCGCGACGGTTTTTCGTTCATCAAGCACGACGTCACCAACTACATCTACGTCGAAGGGCA
Source organism: Thermoanaerobaculia bacterium (assembly GCA_036498125.1). GTDB lineage: Bacteria > Acidobacteriota > Thermoanaerobaculia > Gp7-AA8 > Gp7-AA8 > DASXHZ01. Next base: position 1,249 of record DASXIH010000524.1, on the reverse strand, counting down.
CGTCGACTACGTGCTGCACTTCGCGTCGCCGGCCAGCCCGATCGACTATCTCGAGAAGCCGATCCAGACGCTGAAGGTCGGCTCGCTCGGGACGCACAAGACGCTCGGCCTCGCGAAGGACAAAGGGGCGCGGTATCTCATCGCGTCGACGTCCGAGGTCTACGGCGATCCGCTCGTCCACCCGCAGAAAGAGGACTACTGGGGGAACGTGAACCCGGTCGGCCCGCGCGGCGTGTACGACGAGGCGAAGCGCTTCGCCGAGGCGATGACGATGGCGTATCACCGCTTCCACGGCGTGCAGACGCGGATCGTCCGCATCTTCAACACCTACGGCGAGCGGATGCGGATCAACGACGGCCGCGTCGTCCCGGCGTTCATCTCGCAGTCGCTCAAGAACGAGCCGCTCACCGTCTTCGGCGACGGCTCGCAGACGCGCTCGTTCTGCTATGTCTCCGACCTCGTCGAAGGGATCTACCGCCTCCTGATGTCGGAAGAGGTGAACCCGACGAACATCGGCAATCCATCCGAGATGACGGTGCTGCAGTTCGCCGAGCGCATCAAGGCGCTCACCGGCACCAGCGCGCCGATCGAGTTCCGTCCGCTGCCGGTCGACGATCCGAAGATCCGCCGTCCCGACATCACGAAGGCGCGCACGCTCCTGAAGTGGGAGCCGGCGGTCCCGCTGGACGAGGGGCTGAAGCGGACGATCGAATACTTCCGCGAACGCGAAGGCCGGTAGCCGTGTTGTACGGGCATGAACAACGTGATTCGTGCCCGCGTCGCGTCGATTCCGTCTGATTTTCTGAAGCAGGTTCGTACCGAAGGCCGCGATGCGCTGGGCCAGCAGGTGAAGCGCGTCATCGCCGAGGGCGGCGAGCCGTGCCGCGACGTGCTGCGGCGTGCGACGAAAGGGGAGGAGCTGATCCTCGCCAGCTTCTCGCCGTTCGAGAAGCCCGGTCCGTACCACGAGTACGGTCCCGTCTTCGTGCTCGCAAACGACAGCGCCGAGGGCGTCGAGCGGGACGCCGTCCCCGCGGGCGAGGACGGCAACTACCTGCAGCAGCGCTTTGCGATCCGCGCTTACTCGGAGAACGAGGAGATCCTCGATGCGGCGCTCGTCGAGCCGGCCGCGGCGCAGGAGATGGTCGATCGCTTCTTCGCGCGGACCGACACCGCGTTCCTGCACGTCCGCTTCCCGTCGTACGGCTGCTTCGCCTGCCGCCTCGACCGGCCCTGAGGCGTATCATCG
>DASXIH010000523.1:0-10509 GCA_036498125.1 Thermoanaerobaculia bacterium | reverse complement strand
CCCGGAGAACCGGTGGCGCAGAGGTTGGTCCCTTCGAGCGGGTCGACGGCGATGTCGACTTCGGGGTAGATCTCCCCCTCGGTCCAGCCGCGGCCCAGCGGCTCGCCGACATAAAGCATCGGGGCCTTGTCCCGCTCCCCTTCGCCGATGACAATGGAGCCGCGCATCTTGAGCCGGTTCAGCTCTTCGCGCATCGATTCGACGGCGACTTGGTCGGAGTACTTCCGCTTTCCGTATCCCATGGTGCGCGCCGCTGCGATGGCAGCCTTTTCGGTGACGCGCAAAAACCCGATCTCGAGGCTCGATTCCATGAAGTTCCTTCGAAGATTTGATCGCGCGCACTCTAGCAGAAAGACGCTGCTCGTCGCGATTCTCTTCGTCGCCGCGGCGACGGCGTATTTCGCCGTCCTGCTGCGGTACAACTGCTGGTTTTCCGGCGGCCCCGACAGCTCGGGCTACTGCACGGAAGCGAAGATGATCGCGTCCGGCAGGATGTCGCTGCAGGTGCCGATGCTGCGCGAGCTGCAGCTCCCGCCTGACATGATCCGGGCGATCACGCCGATCGGGTGGATGCAGGGAAAACTCGACGGCACAATGGTGCCGACGTACCCCGCCGGCGTGCCGATGCATCAGGCGCTCCTCGGCAAGTTGTTCGGGTGGAACCGTGCGCCGTTCGTCCTCGGCCCTCTGATCGGCTTCCTCACGCTCTTCGTCTTCGTGGCGCTGATGTGTGAGCTCGGCGTCCCGCTCGAATACGCGATGGGCGGCGCCGCGGTCTACGTGCTCATCCCGGTCTTCGTCGACCACGCCGTGCAGCCGGTGAGCGACGTCGTCGCGAGCTTCTACTCGATCATCGCGATCTGGCTGGCCTTGCGCGCCTCCCGTGTGGCGCCGGCAATCCTGCCGGCGATTCTCTCCGGTGTCGCCTTCTCGATCGGCGTCTGGGTCCGTCCGACGAACTTCCTCCTCTGCATCGCGCTCGCATTCGCGTTGCGGTGGAACCCGCGCCGTCTGATCGCGTCCGCGATCGGCTCCGCGCCGCTCGGCCTCGCGCTCGCGTGGTGGGACAAGACGCTCTACGGCAGCCCGTTCCGCACCGGCTACGGCTCCCTGTTTGACGTCATCAAGGCGTCGCCCGTCTGCGGCGCGTTCCACCTCCGGATGACCGCCACGCTCATGACGCCCTTCGTCGCCCTCGGCGCGCTATTCGTCTTCTTCGACCGGCGCGTCGACGGCTGGCTCCGCGCGCTCATCGGCGCCTGGCTGGGCTCATTTCTCCTCTTCTATTCGTTCTACGACTTCTGCGACGAGCGCTTCCTTCTGCCGGCGCTTCCGGCGCTGGTTGCCGGATTCCTGCTGGTGGTGAAGCGCGCCGCGGGCGTGATCGGCGCGTATACCCCGGTGTTCGCACAGGTGGTGGCGGGTCTGGTGATCGTCGCGGTCATCGGCGTGCAGATCGAGACGCTCTTCGATCAAGAGACGCTCCAGCTCGTGAAGTTCGACAGCATCTATCCGACCAGCATCGCCTTCGCCGAGGCGCGGATGCCGAAGGACGCGATCGTCGTGTCGGGCCTGATGGCGGGAGCGTTCCTGTACGACAGCGGCCGATACACCTTCCGCTTCGACGTCCTGCCGGAGCCCGGCCGTCTCCCGCTTGTCCGCGCCGCCGCGAAGCGCGCGCACAAGCAGTGGTACGCGCTGCTCTCCGTCGCCGAGATGACGCCCGACCGTTTCGCCGTCTGGGAACCGTCGCAATGGGTCCCCGTCGGGATGAACCGCGATGTGACGCTCTGGCGACTCCAGGAATGACTACTTCGTCGCTTCCGCCTCGCGCCTTGCCGTCGCTTCCCGCTCCGCCTGGGCGCTCATCGGCGGGTTGTACGCCGGGATGCCGGTGACGGCTTCGCCGATGATGAGGTTGTGGATGTCGTGCGTCCCCTCGTACGTCTTCACCGACTCGAGATTCATCATGTGGCGGATGATCGGGTACTCGTCGCTGACGCCGTTCGCGCCGAGGATGTCGCGCGCCATGCGGGCGCACTCGAGCGCGATGTTCACGTTGTTCATTTTTCCCATCGAGACGTGATGCGGCTTGAGCTGTCCCTGATCCTTGAGGCGTCCCATCTGCAGCGCGAGGAGCTGGCCCTTCGTGATCTCCGTGATCATCCACGCCAGCTTGTTCTGCACCAGCTGATGCGACGCGATCGGCTGTCCGCCGAACTGGATGCGTGACTTCGCGTAGTCGGTCGCCGTCCGGAAGACCGCCATCGCCGCGCCGAGCGCGCCCCAGGCGATGCCGTACCGCGCCTGCGTGAGGCAGGAGAGGGGGTACTTGATACCGTTCGTCTCCGGCAGCACGTTCTCCGCCGGAATGCGGCAGTCCTCGAAGAAGAGCTGCGAGGTGACCGACGCCCGGAGCGAGAACTTGCCGAGGTGATAGGCGGTCGTGAAGCCGGGCGTGTCCTTTTCGACGAGGAACCCGCGGATCGTCCCTTCCGCCTTCGCCCAGACCACCGCGACGTCGGCGACCGATCCGTTCGTGATCCACGCCTTCGCGCCGTTGAGGACCCACGAGTCCCCGTCCTTGCGCGCGTTCGTCCGCATTCCGCCGGGATTGGAGCCGAAGTCGGGCTCGGTCAGGCCGAAGCAGCCGATCTTCTCGCCGGAGGCGAGCTTGGGGATCCAGTAGTCGCGCTGCTCCTTCGAGCCGTACGCGTTGATCGGGAACATCACGAGGCCCGACTGCACGCTGGCGAACGAGCGGAGGCCGGAGTCGCCGCGCTCGAGCTCCTGCATGATCAGGCCGTAGGCAACCTGGTTCAGGCCCGGCAGTCCGTACTCGCTGATCGTGGCGCCGAAAAGGCCCATTTCCGCCATCTTCGGAATCAGATGCGTGGGGAACTTTTCCTCGCGGTTTGCGTGCTCGATGATCGGAATCACCTCGTCATCGACGAAGTCGCGCACCGTCTGGCGCACCATCAGCTCTTCTTCCGAGAAGAGCGAGTCAATCTGCATGTAGTCGACGCCGGGAAAGGACACGGTCACTCCTTAATGAATCAGCCAATTGACTGATCTTTGATTCGCATTTGATCCGGTTTTCATTCTATCCGAGTAGGCTCGGACGGTGCTCGCTACATGGGATCTCTTCGTCAACGGACATGACTACACCGTCGCGGTAGAACGCCTTCCGAACGGCCGGGACGCCATTCGGATCAACGGACGCATCGCCGCAAAGCCGCTCGACCCGGGCGACGCGGAATGTTGCGTCTCGGTCGGCGGCGTCCCGTATACGATCAGCCGCCGCGGCAAGGATGACTTCGCGATCGAAGAAGATCCGCTGGCGCAGGCGCAGACGCGCACCGAGACCACCGCGAAGGCGGTCCTCGCTCACTCGGCGGACAGCCCGCTGCCGTTCCTCAAGTCGTCGCTCCTGCGAGGGCCGGTGATCGCCTGGACTCTGGTCGTCATCGCCGCGGGGCTTCTGCTCTTCTGGGCGAAAGGTCCCGGCTACGAGAAGCTCGCCGCCGAGCGCGTCGACAAGATCCTGCACGACATGAAGAGCGGCAGGGACGTCGAGATGCAGTTCTCGGTCACCCTCTGGGCCAAGAACAGGCGCGTCCTCGATCAGACCGAGATGAACATCGCGACGAACCACTTCGACCGCTGGCGCCAGGCGAAGGACATCTACAACAAGCCGTTCTCGAGCTACAAGATTGTGAAGTCGGAACTGGTGAAGGAAGAGAAGAACCCGACCGCGTTGGTGACGTTCACGATCGAGGACAAGGAGTACAAGGTCCGGGTCCCGAAGGACGACGAGATCAGCTGGGCGGACTGACCTTCCGCGCGACGTACAGCATGTGCGCGTGCGGGTAGCCGAAGTCGATCCGCTTCGCTTCGACCCGGCCGAAGCCGGCACGTTGCAGCCGCGCCGTGAAATCGCCCGGCGTCTCGTAGCTGAATGACTCGCCGAGCGTGAGCCGTAGCTTCGTCGCGAGCGACTCCTGCCAGCGGTTCCAGCCGTTCTTGATCCGTGCGGTCGGGTCCTGCTCTTTCACGAGGAGGATGCCGCCGGACGGCAACCGCTCGACCACGCGCGTCAAGAGCGCATCCCACTGGTCCAGCGGAAGCTTGTAGAGCACGTCGTTGATCGCAACGACGTCGAACGTCCCGCGGACGACGTCGTCGAATCCGATCACGAACTGCACGCCGGGGATGGGCCGAGCCAGCACTTTCCGCAGATCCGGCTCGACGGCCACGACGTGCGCGCCGCGATCGGCGGCGAGAGCGGAGAACACGCCGTGTCCCGCGCCGACGTCGAGCAGCCGCGCGCCGGGCGGCACATGGCGGACGACGCGCAGGAAGGGGCAGGTGAGGAAGCGCACCAGGACGTGGACGCGCGTGCGGATGTCGCGCGAGTGAAAGGCGCGATGCAGTACGATCAGAGCGCGAATGAACTCCCGCACCGCGCGATTGTACGAATACGGCGGCGCGCTGATCGTCCTTCTCGTCCGCATCGTCACCGCCCCGCGCACTCCGTGGGAGAACGACGAGTTCCTTTTCGCGGAGGCGGTACGGAATTTCGATCCGTCGCGCTACCACCCGCACCCTCCCGGCTTCCCGCTCTTCGTCCTCCTCGGCAAAGCGTTCGCCGTGGTGACGCAGGATCCGTGGCGCGCGCTCGTCGTCCTCAACATCGTTCTCGCTCCGATCGGCTTCATCGCCCTCGCGCGCGCGCTGCGCAATTGGATCGGCGACGAAACGATTGCCGTCGCCGCGTCGCTGATCTACTTCCTCTCGACCGCGATGCTCATCAACGGCCCGCTCGCGCTTTCCGACGCGGCCGCGATGTCGTTCGTCTGTCTCGCCTTTGCCGCCATTTCCGCTCCCGACGACGGAGTGCATGAACGTTCCGCCATCCTCACCGGCCTCTGGACCTCGGCCGCCATCGGAACGCGGCCGCAGCTGCTGATCCCGCTAGCGCCGCTCTTGATCGTCGCGCTGATCCGGATGCGGACGATGCGTCAGCGCGTCGCCTGCATTCTCGCGTTCGGGTTCCTGTCGTTGATGTGGTTCCTTCCGCTGCTCGAAGCGACCGGCGGCTGGGACGGATTCGTGCTCTACCAGACCAAGCAGGTCGCGTACTTCGCCACGCACGACGCCGCGATGTCGCGCGGCGCCTTCACGCCGGGACAGATCGCCGTTCGCTTCCTCATCCACCCGTGGGGCTCGAAGTACCTCACGATCCCGCTGTTCGCTCTCATCGTCCTCGGCGCCGCCGGATTCGCGCGCCGCTGGCGTCCGCTCCTGCCGCTGATCGTCTTCACCGTGGTGCAGCTCGTCTTCGAGCTCGGCTCGATGGACCCGGCGGATGCGGCGCGCTACTCGCTCCCGGCCATGATCGCCTTCGCGCTCGCGGCGGCGCTCGGCCTCGCCCAGGTCGCGCGCAGCGCGCACTTCCCGTTCCTACCGATCGCCGCTGCGCTCCTCTTCGCGCTCGGCTCCGCGTTGTATGTACGCGACATCCTGATCCCGCGGATGACCGGTCCCTCTCCCGTCGTCGCCGCCGCGCAATACGTCAAGTCGGCGTTTCCGCCCGACACCGTCGTGCTCCACGACCTCGCGATGCGGCCCGCGGCCGAGTGGCTGCTGCCGGAGCTTAAGTCGGAGACGCTCGAGACGGGCCTGAAGCGCTACTACGATCAGACGCAAGTCCCGCTCGTCCTCCTGGCGGACGGCGGCTCGCACGATCCCGACGCGCGGACGTTCTCGTGGCCGGAGAGCGACGCATACGGAAAGCTGACGCGCAACCACTACCGCGTCGTGACGGCGGATGCGATCACGAAGGCGGAGCGCTATTCGCCGGTGGAAGGCATCTACGCGCTCGAGCGGACGGTCGCGGGGGAGGAGTGGCGCTGGATCGCGCCGAGGGCTGCGATCGCACTGCCGGGCGGGTTCAACGCCGTCACCGTCACGCTCGCCCTCTCGCATGACGCCCCCTTCGACAGCAACCCGACCGAGGTGCTCGTGAACGGACGCCCCGAGGCGACGATCAATGTGACGCGGCAGCCGGAGAGCGCGACCGTCGAGCTGATCCCGCTCCTGCCGCCGGAGATCGAATTCCGTGCGGCGCGGTCGTTCAGGCCGGCCGACGTCCTGAAGAACCAGGACCCGCGGACGCTCGCGGTCGAGCTGATTAGGGTAGAGCAGAAGTAAACTGACGGCGCCCATGCATCGTCCGTCCGTCTCCCTGGTCATCCCGATGTACAACGAGGAGCTCAACATCGCGCACGCCATCGAGGCGGCGGTGGAAGCGCTCTCGAAGTACGCGGAAGACTACGAGATCATCATCGTCGACGACGCCTCGACCGACGCGTCGCCGCGCATCGTCGCCGCCATCGCGTCTGAGAACGCGCGCATCCGCGTCATCCGCCACGAGATCAACCGCAAGCTCGGCGGCTCGCTCAAGTCGGGATTCGCGGCGGCGACGAAGGAAGTCGTCCTCTACATGGACGCCGACGTTCCCTTCGATCCCGACGCCATCAACCGGGCGATCCGCGCCATGGATCTCACCGGCGCCGACCTCATCGCCGGCTACCGCCTCGACCGGACGATCGAAGGGCTGAAGCGGGCGATCTACTCGTACTGCTACAACGCGCTCATCGGCGTCCTCTTCGGCTGGCCGCACCGCGACATCAACTTCTCGTTCAAGCTGATCAAGCGCGAAGTGCTGCAGGCGATCGAGCTGAAGTCCGAGGGCTCGCTCATCGACGCGGAGCTGATCGTGAAGGCGAAGAACCGCGGGTTCCTCATCCAACAGATCGGGCTCGACTACTTTCCGCGCACGCGCGGCGTCTCGCACCTCGGCTCGGTCAGCGTGATTTTGAAGATTTTCCGCGAGCTGGTGGCGTTGTATCCGGAGATGCGGAAACGTTCGAGAGCGCAGAGCACAGAGCGCAGAGCGCAGGATGACTCTGCGCACTGCGCTCTGCCATCTGCGAACCCGTGAAGTCCCTCATCGTCACCGCCGACGACGTCGGTCTCCACCGCGGGATGACCGACGGCGCGATCCAGGCGCACGAGTCGGGGATCGTGACGGCGTGCAGCATCGTGGCGAACGGCGCGGCGTTCCGGCATGCGGCCGAGCGGCTGCGCGACTATCCGAAGCTGTCGGTCGGCGTGCACCTGGCGCTCGTCGAGGAGCGGCCCGTCGCGCAGGATGTCGAGTCGCTCGTCGGCGCCGGCGGGCTCCTGCATGGCAGCTACTACGACTTCGTTCCGCGCTACTTCGCGCGGCGCATCCGCCTCGACGAGGTCGAGCGCGAGTTCCGCGCGCAGATCGAAGCCGTCCTCGGCGCCGGGATCACGCTCCAGCACGCAAACGGACACCAGCACCTGCATCTGCTGCCGCGCATCTTCACCCTCGTGCAGCGCCTCGCCGAGGAGTACCGGATCCCGTACGTTCGCATCGTGGACGAGAAGAAGCACGGCCGCGCTCTCCGCGACATGTCGGTGGCCGTTCTCTCGCGCCTCGGCCGCACCGCGCGTGCGCGTGCAACCATCCGCACCAACGACCGCACCATCGGCGTGACCCACGCCGGCCACTGTTCGACGGCCAATCTCATCGCCCTGCTCGACGAAGTCGACGGCGTGACGGAGCTCGTCTGCCACCCCGGGCTCATCGAGTCGGAGCTGCACGAGGCGTACGACTGGGGCTACGAGTGGGAAGCCGAGACCCGCGCCCTCTGCGACCCCGCGCTGCGCGAGGCGATTCGGTCGCGCGGGATCGCGCTGATCACTCCACCTTCACTGCCCGGCTGAACTCCGAGGTTGTCGAGTGCGACTCGGGGAACTCGGCGTTCGGGCTGGCTACGGCGTCCGCTCGAAGGAAACCGTAGTAGATGGTGCGTGTCACGGTCGCGGAGACCCACTTGCCGCGCCAGTCTCCGAGGGCGGCAATGGTGAGATCGTTCTGCTGCGGATTGAAACGGATCGACGCGAGCAAGTACTGGCCGTCGCCGTAGCCGCTCGGGTGCGGAGCATCGCTGGCGTACACATTGAGCGTCGGCGCGATGACGGTCGCCAGTTCGTGCGCCGAGATCGTAATCACGGTCTTGTTCGTGGCGGGGTCGTATTGCGCCGAGAGGATTACCGGTGCCGGAATGTCGCGGTCCGGCGTCGGACCGTCGAGACCGACGTCGATCCCGAGCTGCAAGTTCGCGAAGATCGAATTGGGACCGATGTCAGTGCCGAGGGCGTTCCGGTCGACTGCGATTCCGAAGTCGTGGTTGAACCCGACGTAGTTGCCGCGGATGTCGACGTCCCTCGCCGCCGGGCTGACGTAGATCCCGCTCGCGCCGGTGCCGAGCGGCTGGTTGTGGATGTCGAGTCCGATGCGGTTTCCGGAGATGCTCTCGCCGAACGCGCGGCCGATCCAGACGCCGCTTCGATGATTCGCGCTGATGACGTTGTTCGTCACCTGCGTGCCGAGGCGCGTGAAGAGATAATCATTGGTGACGACCCCGCGGCCGTTCGGCGCCGGCTGTGTGCCGCTCGGGTCGACGCCGAGATAGTTGTCGTGGACCGTCCGCGCGAAATTGATCGTCTGACACGGAAACTGGTTGGCCACAGCGAGCTCGCCGCTCACCGTGACCGCCGCATTCCTGAAGTTGCCGATCGCGAGGCCGGTGACTTCCAGGGCGCACGGCTGATCGACCGCGATCGCGTCTTCCCACGTGGTGTCGCTGCCGTCGATGAAGACCTCCGGGCCGTTGGGGTTCGTATCGCCGGTGAGCCGCGTCTGCGTCGTCCCGTCGATCGAGATGTTCCTTCCGGTGATCTTCGGCAGCGCGTTCACCGGGCGGATCGTGAAGAATCCGCTCGCCGGCGGCGTGCCGAGGCGGAACGCGACCTTGCACGGATACTCGTCAGCACAGTTCAGATTCGCCTGATCGATCGCGGCTCCCAGCGTGCCGGGCGCCGTGTCGGTGACGAAGAACGTCCGGAAGACGACCGCCGTCACCTCGCCGTGGTTGTTGGCGAGGTTCCCCTCGGGGTCCGTCGTGCTGATGTCGTCCGTGATGTGGAGGAGCTGTCCGTTCGCCGAGTCGTCAATGACCGCGGTGATCGGATCGTCCGGATTCGCGGAGCCGAACCGGTTCGCGGGAAGATTGCCGGCGGCGCATGTGATCACTTGCCCTGCTTGCGTGCAGTTGTCCGGCACCTTCAGCACGTGAATCTGCGGCGGGAGCGTGACCGTCGCATTCACGTTCGAGGCGGGGAAGTCCGAAAGGTTGGCATAGTAGACGCCGACATCGAACGGGATGCCCGGATCGATCGTTGGGGTGGAGATGCCGATCGAGACGTCCGGACCGGCAATGGCACGGATCGTCAGCGTCGCATCATTGTTCGCCGGATGCGGGTCAGGCGCGTCAGAGCTCACGTGCGCGTGAAGCACGATGTTGCCCGCGACGCCGAGGTTCGGCGTGCCGCACGTCATCGTGGCGTGCGAGTCTGCGTTGAGGACGAGGACCGTGCCGAGGAGGAGGAGGGAGAGGAGGAGCGTGCGTGCTCGCATAGTCGGTAGGTGAGTGGTCACTAGTCACTAGTCACTAGTCACTAGTCACTACGAGTCTCCAGTCACCAGTGTCCAGTCACCCGTCACTTCGTCCTCATATAATTTGCGCCGCCTATGGAACGCAAGATCGCAGTGATTCCCGGTGACGGGATCGGCCCCGAGGTCATCGCCGCCGGCATGAGAGTGCTCGAGGCCGTCAATGACGGGCACAAGCTTGGGCTCCGATTCGTCCACTTCGGCTGGAACGCCGACGAGTACCTCCGCACCGGCATCTCCATGCCGCCGGGCGCGATGGACGACATCCGCAACAACTACGCGGCCATTTACCTCGGCGCGTTCGGCGATCCGCGCGTCCCCGACATGAAGCACGCCGCCGACATCCTCCTCGGCATGCGCTTCCAGCTCGACCTCTACGTCAACTACCGGCCGGTGAAGCTGCTGAACGACCGCCTCTCGCCGCTCAAGGAGAAGGATCGTCAACATATTGACTTCGTCATCTTCCGCGAGAACACGGAAGGGGCCTACGTCGGCATGGGCGGGTTCTTCAAGAAGGGGACGAGCGAGGAGATCGCGGTGCAGGAGGACGTCTCGACGCGCAAAGGAGTCGAGCGGATCATCCGCTACGCGTTCGAGTTCGCGAAGAAGACCGGGCGCAAGTCGGTCTGCATGTCGGACAAGAACAACATCATGCGGTTCGGCGGCGATCTCTGGCTGCGGACGTTCGAGGAAGTCGCCGCGGAGTATCCCGACATCGAGCACTTCCACATGTTCGTCGACGCGCTGACGATGCAGATGGTCCGCGAGCCGGAGACGTTCAGCGTGATCGTGACGAACAACATGTTCGGCGACATCGTCACGGACCTCGGCGCGGCGCTACAGGGTGGGTTGGGGGTGGCGGCGTCCGGCAATATCCATCCCGGAAAAGTCTCGCTCTT
>DASXIH010000522.1:0-5358 GCA_036498125.1 Thermoanaerobaculia bacterium | reverse complement strand
GCGAGGCGGGAAGATCGAGGCGGTCCAGCCTGCGAGCGCGGCAGTGCCCGCGGGGGCGGAGGTGATCGACTTGACGGGACACTCGGTGCTGCCGGGGCTCGTCGGGATGCACGATCACATGTACTACCCCGCTCCGCGCGTGAACACGGCGGCGAAGGAAGGGATGTACCCGGAGCATGCGTCGAGCTTTCCGAAGCTGTATCTCGCGGGGGGCGTGACGTCGATCCGGACGACGGGGAGCGTCGAGCCGTACGCCGATCTCGAGATCAAACACGCCATCGACGCCGGCAATGCGGTGGGGCCGAAGATGCACATCAGCGGACCGTACCTCGAAGGGCCGGGAACGTTCGCGCTGCAGATGCACCAGCTCACGGACCCGGAGGATGCGAAACGCACCGTCGAGTACTGGATCTCCGAGGGGGCGACGACGTTCAAGGCGTACATGTTCATCACGCGCGCGGAGCTGAAGGCGGCGATCGACACGGCGCATGCGCACAAGCTCACGGTGACCGGCCACCTCTGCAGCGTCGGCTTCACCGAGGCCGCGGACCTCGGCATCGATGACCTCGAGCGCGGGCTCGTCGTGGACACGGAGTTCACTCCCGGCAAGCAGCTCGATACCTGTCCTCCGACCGGCCCGGCGCGCGACGCGCTCGTGAAGCTCGACGAGAAGGGCCCGGAGATTCAGGGGCTGATCCGGCACCTCGTCGAGAAGCACGTCGCGCTCACATCCACCCTCCCCGTCTTCGAGACCTTCGTTCCGGGCCGCGCGCCGAACGACCCGCGCGTGCTCGATGCGATGCTCCCGGAGGCGCGGCAGGAGTACCTCGCGACGCGGGAGCGGACGGCAAACGCGAAGAGCTCGGCTTGGCCGAATCTCTTCGCGAAGGAGATGGCGTTCGAGCGCGACTTCGCGCAAGCGGGCGGACTTCTCCTCGCCGGACTCGATCCGACGGGCTTCGGCGGCGTCATCCCCGGCTACGGCGACCAGCGCGAAGTCGAGTTGCTGGTGGAGGCGGGGTTCACGCCGCTCGAAGCGATTCGGATTGCAACATTCAACGGCGCTCAGTTCCTCGGCGAGCCGAGCATCGGATCGATCGCGCCCGGTAAAGCCGCCGACCTCGACGTCGTCAAAGGCGATCCGTCGACGAACATCAAAGACATCGAGAACGTCGCGATCGTCTTCAAGGACGGCATCGGCTACGACCCGGCAAAGCTCGTCGACGCGGCGAAGGGAACTGTTGGACTGCGGTAGTGCCCGACCAACCCTTCTCGCAAGGCGCTCACGTCGGCCGGATCCGCATCGACACGCTTCTCGGCTCCGGCGGTATGGGAGCCGTCTATCGCGGATTCGACGAGCGGCTGGAGCGCGGCGTCGCCGTCAAACGGATCCATCCCGCGCGACGGCTGACTGAGGTCGATCGAGCGCGGTTCATCCGGGAAGCGCGGGTCCTCTCGCGCCTCGATCATCCGAACATCTGCCGGATCTACGACGTCATCGAGGGAGACGACGCCGACTATCTCGTCCTGGAGCTGATCGACGGCGTTACGCTGCGCGAGCGCCTCAGACGCGAGGACGTCACGCGCCCCGAGGGGCTGTCGATCGCACGGACGATCGCAAGCGTGCTCGCGTTCGCGCACGAGCGGGGCATCGTTCACCGCGACCTCAAACCGGAAAACGTCATGATCACGGCGGCGGGCGACGTCAAGATTCTCGACTTCGGCCTCGCACGGCTCATCGACGACACGGCCACGCTCCCTTCGGAGCGGGACATCGATGGATCGCCTGACGCCGATCCGGAGAAGACGATCGTCTTCGACACCGAGAGGTCGATCGAGTCGAGCCGGACGATCGGTGGAAGCGTCGTCGGAACGCTGCGCTACATGTCGCCGGAACAGGCGCGCGCGAAGAAGCTGACGCCGGCAACCGACCTCTACTCGTTCGGCATTCTTCTCTACGAACTGATCCTCCGGCGTTCACCTTACGGCGAGGCGACCGCGTTCGCCGAGCTTCTTCCGCGCGTCCGGGAGGCGGTGATCGAGCCATTCGTCTCCGGCGACCGAACGCTCGATACGCTCGTTCGCGATCTGACTTCGATCGAGCCCGAACGGCGTCCGAGCGCCGCCGAGACGAGTGAGCGGCTCGCATCGATGATCGACCGGCCGCGGAGAAAGCGAACGCGGTGGATTGGAGCCGGAATCGCAATCGTGCTCCTTGCGGCGATCGCGGCGTCGATCATCACGACGCGCCGCGTCGTGGAAACGCAAGCGATGTTGACGAGCGTACGAGGCGCGCGCGTCGCGATCCTTCCGTTTCGCAATGCCACCGCCGACCGCTCGCTCTCGTGGACCGAGTTCGGCCTCATGGAGCTCGTCGCGCGCGGCGTCGCGCCGAACGCGATCGCCTCCGACGAAGTGCGGCGCGCGATGCAGGACCTGAAGATCAAGGCCGGCATCGCGATGACGAGAGAAGAACGCGCCCGCCTGCTCGATGCCCTCGGTGCCGACGCCGTGATCGCGTCCGACGTCGTACGCAACCGCGATGCATACACGATCCGCTTCGTCACCGCGGGACGCGATCGCGTCGAACGGTCGCATGAAGTCTCCGCTCCGACGGTCACCGAGGCTGCGACGCGGATGGCGGCCGGGCTCCGGGAGCGCTTCGATCCCGGCTCGCGCACGACCGGCGTTCGGTACTCGCTCGACCAGTTCGCGAACATGGCGTTCGCGATCGGCGAAGAGGAGGCGATGACGCAAGGGCCGCGCGTCGCCGGCGATTTCTTCGTCGTGGCGCTCGACCGCGATCCACAGTTTTCGCAGGCGAAGCTCGACCTCGCACGCGTGCGCAATGTCGACGGCCGCTCGCAGGAAGCGCTGGCGCTGATCTCGAACGTCATCGATGAGTCGAAACGGGAAGGCGACGACCGGCTTCACGCGGCGGCACTGACGACGCTCGCGATGTGGGAGAACGACCGCAGTCAGCATGACAGCGCGGCGAAACATGCCGGCGAGGCGCTGGAGATCGCCCAGCGGCTTCGCGATCCCGAGCTCGTCGCACGCGCACGGACGGGGCTCGGCTATGCGTGGTGGCGAACGAATCAACTCGACCGCGCGTTCCAGCAGTTCGAGCTGAATGCGACCGAGACCCGCTCGCCTCACGGCCGGGGAGAAGCGATCAATGACCTGGGGATCATTCGGATGTCGCAGAACCGCCCCGCCGAGGCGGTGAAGCTTTTCGCGCAAGCTCTCGCGATCGCCGAACGCACCGGCGATCGGATGGAAGAGGCCACCATCGTCGGGAATCTCGCATCGGAGAAGAACGACCTCGGGGAACACGCGGAGGCGGAGGCGCTCTACCGGCGCCAACTCGCACTGTCACGCGAGTTGGGCGACCGCCGCACGGAGCTGTTCGCGCTGACGAATCTGGCGGTTCGCCTCTATTCGAAAGGCGCGGAGGAAGAAGCGATTGCGGTCACGGAACAGGCGGCGGCCGCCGCCGCGGCGATCGGTGCGCCTCGTGTCGAGATCGTCTGCCGTTCGAACCTCGGCACTGCGCGGACGAAGCGAGGCGACCTTGCGCAGGCGGCGCAGGACATCGCTGCGTCGCTGGCGCTTCTCCCGAAGATCAAAGGCGACGTCGAGACGGCGTCCGACGTCTGGCTGAGCGATGCCTACTACCTGATTCGCGCCGGCCGGCTTCCGGAAGCGGAGAACGCGATCGGCGAAGCGGAGCGTGAATGGCGCGTCAGCGGGCGGAGCTTGATGATGCGCGCCCGGCTGGCGTACGCACGAGGCGATGCTTCGCGCGCCGTCGCTCTCGCCGAGCGCGCGAAGGGGATGAAGGAGCAGTGGCTCGGGCAGTACGACGCGATGCTCGCCGCGTTCCGCGAGGCGGCGCGAACGGGGCGCGCGCCGGCGATCACATTTGAGGACCCGATCTCATCAGGTCGTCCACCTGCCGCGCCAGCTCCTCCAGGTACTGATCGCCGTTCAGGTGGTGCGTGAGTGCGACGAGGATGTAGCGGCGACCGGGGCCTTCGATGATGGCGCTGTCGTGGAGCCAGTCTTCGTACGTCCCCCACTTGCGCAGGATCGTCAGGTTGCGTCCCGCGAGGCCGTGCACGAACTTGTGGTCGTCGTGCGGGATGTCGGGCGAGCGGAAGATCTCGATCATCTTTTCCGACGCGGCGGGAGAGACGAGCTTCCGCTGGTCGAGGAGGTAGTAGAAGCGGATCAGCTGGCGGACGGTCGCCGCGTGCGAATGGTTCGCGACCGGGTCGCCGATCCGTTCGCTGTTCGCGCCGTAGTGCTTGCCGACCCAGATCCCGCCGCCATGTGCGGCGTCGTAGAAGCCGTCGTCGTTGAGGACCTGCTGGATCTCGCGCAGCCCGAGCTCGTGTGAGAACTTCGTCGCCATCTCGTTGCTCGATGCCTTGATCATCAGCCCGAGCTCGTGCTGCGTCTGCGGATCGAGCTGCGTCGCCGCTTCGGGGTGCTTCTGGAACCAAGCCAGCAAGATCCCGACTTTCGCCACGCTCGCCGCGTACTCAATGTGGTCGGGATGAATCATCGCCAGCCGGTGATCGCGGAGGTCGAGCACTCCGACGTCCGTCAGCTCCGCCGAGATGCCGAATTCCTCGCGAACGTTCGCGTCGATCGCTTCGAGACGATGCTGCAGTTTCGAATCGGTCGGCGTGTCGTAGTTCATCTCGAACCTGGGTGAGAGCGTGCGGCAGCCGGTGACGACGTCCATGATGAGCGCGAGCGCGATGATGCGGAACTTCACGGCAGCTAGATGCTAACCTCGATCGAGTCGTGTTCAACATCTTCAAACGCCGGCCGAAGCCGTGCACCTCGTGCGGTGTAGCGTCGGACCGTCTGCACTCGGTTTACGCGGGACTGCGTCACGGCGAGCGCATCGCAAACATCTGCACCGCGTGTCTTGGGCGGCAACTCGTCGAGCGGATCGAAGGAAAAGAGATCGCGTTCATCGAGCCGCTCACGGGCGATGGGTACACCTACCTTCCTGTCGACGAACTACCGGCTGCCGCTGCGGATCGCATCCAGCTCACGGTCTCGAACAGGAGCGTCGACTGTGAAGTATGCGGACGCCCGGCACGGCATGTCTGGATCCCAATCAACGATACGGACGAGGAGTTAGAGAACACGTTTCCGATCGACGCGTTCTATTTGGTCCCGGCCGAGCCGGATCAGTGGGAGGCGGTCGCCTCGCTCTGTTCGGAGCACGTCGTCGAAACGCTGACGAATCTCGTGGAGGAGCGGCGGTATCGCTTCCTGACGTTCCGGTTTCCGGACGCGTCCACGATTGGTTACTACTCGTGAAGAGCGGCGGCGAGG
>DASXIH010000521.1:0-3740 GCA_036498125.1 Thermoanaerobaculia bacterium | reverse complement strand
GGCGTTCGGCTCGACGCTTCAGCCGTACGACAGAGATGCCGTTGAGACCGTCTACGGCAGCGGTCCTCCCTGCCAGCCGGCAGGGATCAGCTCCCAGAGCCAGAGTCAGAACGTGAATTCCGGCCAGCAGGTGACGCTGAGCGTGAATCCGACCGGAACGTCGCCGTACTCCTACCAGTGGTACAACGGCTCGGCCCCCGACACGTCGAGTCCGATCAACAGCGCCACCAGCTCCACATTTCAGACGCCGTCGATCACGACGACCAAGAGTTTCTGGGTCAAGGTCAGCAACGCGTGCGGTGACATCAACTCCGCAACCATCACGCTGACCCCGCAGCAGTGCGCTGCGCCGACGATCGCCACCCAGCCGCAAGGCTCCTCGATCAACAGCGGCGGCACCGCGAACTTGACGGTCACTGCGGCCGGCGCCGGTCCGTTCACGTATCAGTGGTACATCGGTACGAAAGGCGACCAGACCAACCCGGCGCCGAACGGCACGTCGCAGAACTTCACGACCCCCGCCCTCACGCAGCCGACGAGTTTCTGGGTGAAGGTCACCAACGCCTGCGGCAGCGTCCAGAGCGACGCCGCGACGATCAACATCAACGGCGTCTGCCCGCTCCCGTCGATCTCCAACCCCCCGCAGAACATCTCCCTCGGCCTCGGCCAGACTCCCGACGTCACGCTCACGATCAACGGCGCGACGTCGATGCAGTGGTACCAGGGGCAGCCGGGCGACACGTCGCATCCGCTCGCCGGCGCTACGACGCCGACCCTCCCGTCGAACGTCAACATCACCCCCGGCCCCAACACCTTCTGGATTCAGCTCATGAACTCGTGCGGCTCGGTGAACAGCGGCGCGATCAACATCACCGTCAACTGCGTGCTCGCGAAGCCGACGATCAGCGTTCCGCCGGTCGTGCAGAGCGGGAAGAGCTACACCGTCGCGTGGAGCGGCGGCCTCAACTTCATCTCGAAGTACGAGCTGCAGGAAGCGACCGACGCGCTGTTCACGACCAACCTGCAAACGTTCACCGTCACGAACGCCGCGAACCGCGTGATGCAGGGACACGCGATCACCGGCGACACCCGCTACTACTACCGCGTCCGCGCCTTCCCGAACTGCGGCGGCGACGCCACCGAATTCTCCGACCCGGCGGGCGTCCTCGTCATCGCGCCTCCGCCGCCGAACTTCTCGAGCTTCGCCACCGGCCTGCCCTTCGGCTCGACCGATCCGTTCAACGTGAACTTCAACGTGAACGGCGCGTTCGGCAAGACGGGGAAGACAGGGATCGCGGCAGCGGAATCGTTCACGGTCTCGTTCGACGTTCCGTGGCTCTCCGCGAGCCCGAGCAGCGGCACGATCGGGCCCGACGGCGCGCCGGTCCCGGTGACGATCACCGTCAATCCGTCGCAGCTTCCGTTCGGTTCCTCGCAGGCGACGATGAGCGTCTCGCACACCGCCGCCTCGGCGTCGAACCCGACGACGCAGTCGACGACCACCAGCTCCGTTCCGCTGAGCGTCAGTCTCGTCTCGCCGGTCACGCCGACGCCGAAAGACGCCGCGGCGCCCACCGGCACGCTCCTCGTCCCGGCCGTCGCGCATGCCGACGGTGTCGGCTCGCAGTTCGTCTCCGACGTCCGCGTCACGAACACGACGCCGCAGGCGATCCAGTACCTCCTCACGTTCACCTCGATCGCCACCGACGGCACGCAGTCCGGCAAGCAGATGAAGGTGAACATCGCGGGCGGCGACACGCTCCCGCTCAACGACATCGTGAAGTCGTGGTTCGGCGCCGGCGCGGCGGGTGAGGGGGGCCTCGGATCGATCGAAGTCCGTCCGCTCAACGCCCCGTCGAGCTCCGCCAGTCACTCGACCGTCGGTGCGAGCCGCACCTATGCCTCGACCGTAGGCGGCACGTTCGGGCAGTTCATCCCCGCCCTCCAGACCGCGAACTTCCTCGGCAAGAGCGACTCGGCGCTCATCAGCCTCCAGCAGGTGGCGCAGAGCACCGCGTTCCGCACGAACTTCGGCCTCGTCGAGGGAAGCGGCCAGTCGGCTCAGGTGCAGCTCTCGCTCTTCAACGGCGCGGGCCAGCAGCTCGCCACGAATACGTTCAGCCTCCGCCCGTACGAACTGCAGCAGTTCAGCTTCGGCAACGCCTTCCCGAACGTGAACGTCGACGACGCGCGCGTCGAGGCGAAGGTGATCGACGGCTCCGGCAAGATCAGCGCGTACGCCTCGGTGCTCGACAACAAGACGAACGATCCGCTGCTCGTGCTGCCGGTTGACCCGAGCAAAGTGAGCACGAACACGTACGTCATCCCCGGCGTCGGCGATTTCGACACCGGCAGCGCGCACTGGAAGAGCGACGTCCGCGTCTACAACGCCTCCTCGTCGCCGCAGGACGTGACGCTGACGTATTACCCGCAGGGCGGTACGTCGCACACGCTCACGATGACGATCCCCGGCGGTCAGGTGCAGCAGCTCGACAACTTCATCGCAAACAAGTTCCCCGGCCTGCTGCAGAGCGCCGGCTCGCTGGTCGTCAACTCGGCCAGCAACTCGAGCCTCGTCGCGACGGCGCGCACGTACACCGACACCGGCAACGGCACGTACGGCCAGTTCATCCCCGGCGTGTCGCCGGCCGACGGTATCGGCGTCGGCGATCCGATGATGCAGATCCTGCAGCTCGAACAGTCGCCGTCGTTCCACACGAACGCCGGCGTCGCGGAGCTATCCGGCAATCCGGTCTCGGTGATCTTCCACCTCATCCCGCCCGACGGCCGCACGCAGGCGATCATCGGCATGGACCTGCAGCCGTACGAGTTCCGCCAGCTGTCGAGCATCTTCGCCAGCTACGGCACCGTCTACAACGGCCGCATCGCCGTCGAAGTCGTCGGCGGCTCCGGCCGCGTCACCGGCTACGCCTCGAACATCGACAACCAGACGAAGGACCCAACGTACATTCCCGCGCAATAATGTAGGGGCCGGCTCTCAGCCGGCCCTTTTCATGATCGCTTCTACCTCCGACATCCGCGTCCGCTTTCCGGCGCTCGACCGGACGCACAACGGCCATCCGGTCGCGTACTTCGATGCTCCCGGCGGCACACAGGCGCCGCGCGAAGTCGCGGAGGCGATGAACGACTATCTCTTCCATCACAACGCGAACACCCATTGGGCGTATCCGACGAGCGAAGAGACGGACGCCATCCTCTTCGCCGCGCGTGAGGCGGCCGCCGATCTCCTGAACGCGTCGCCGCACGAGATCGCGTTCGGCGCGAACATGACGTCGCTCACGTTCCACCTCTCCCGCGCCCTCGGCCGCATCTGGTCGCCGGGCGACGAGGTGATCATCACCGAGCTCGATCACCACGCGAACGTCGCACCGTGGATGGCGTTGCAGGCCGACCGCGGCGTCACCGTGCGGGTGGCGCGGATGATCCCGAAGACTGCACAGATCGACTACGCGCACCTGGCGTCGCTCGTCACGAAGAAGACGAAGCTGATCGCGGCCGGCGGCGCTTCGAACGCCCTCGGGACCGTGAACGATCTCGGACGCATTGCCGCCATCGCGAAGGATGCCGGCGCCCTCTTCTTCGTCGACGCCGTGCACCTCGCGCCGCACGAGCTGATCGACGTCCGGAAGATCGGCTGCGACTTCCTCGCGTGCTCCGCGTACAAGTTCTACGGCCCCCACGCCGGCATCCTCTTCGCGCGCCGCGAGCTGTTCGACGTC
>DASXIH010000520.1:0-7267 GCA_036498125.1 Thermoanaerobaculia bacterium | reverse complement strand
CTTCTCGGAATCGAAGTACTCCTCGGATCCCGGCTCCCGCGCCACGTGCACCATCCGCTCGAACGCTGGCCCGTAGATCCCGTAGCTCGACGACAGCGTCGCCGCGAGCATCAGCCGGATCACGAACGCCGGGCGGCCGCCGTACTGCAGGTACTCGGTGAGGATGTCGGGCGTGTTCGGCCACGCGTTCGGCCGGAAGAAGTCGCTCACCGGCGGCTTCGTGATCTCGCTGAAGTACTCCGTCAGTTCGTACTTCGTGTTGCGCCACGCGAAGTAGGTGTACGACTGCGTGAAGCCACATTTCGCCAGCCATTGCATGATCTTCGGCCGCGTGAATGCCTCGGCGAGAAAGATCAGCTCCGGGAACTCGTTCTTCAGCGCCCGGATGCACCAGTGCCAGAACGGCAGCGGCTTCGTGTGCGGGTTGTCGACGCGGAAGACGCGCACGCCCTTGCCGATCCAGAAGCGGAAGACGTCGCACAGCTCGCTCCAGAGCTCGCGCCACTCCTCCGTCTCGAAGTGGAAGGGATAGATGTCCTGGTATTTCTTCGGCGGGTTCTCCGCGTACTGGATCGTGCCGTCGGGCCGCGTCAGGAACCACTCCGGATGCTCCGCGACGTACGGATGATCGGGCGACGCCTGGAATGCGACGTCGAGCGCGATCTCCATCCCATGCTCCTGCGCCGCGGCGACGAGACGCTCGAAGTCGTCCATCGTCCCAAGCTCGGAATGGATCGACTTGTGCCCCCCCTCGGCGTTGCCGATCGCCCAAGGCGAACCGACGTCGCGCTGGTCCGCTGTCTGCGTATTGTTCTTCCCCTTGCGAAACGTCGATCCGATCGGATGGATCGGCGGGAGGTAGAGCACGTCGAATCCCATCTTCGCGATGCGCGGCAGCGCTTTCTCGACGTCCGTCAACGTCCCAACTGACCGCGGGAACAGCTCGTACCACGTACTGAACGCCGCCTTCTTCCGATCGACTTCGATGAAGACTTCGATCGCGTAACGCGAGACGAACCGCCGCTCCGCGCTACGCCACATCAGATCGAGCAGATCGGCGCTGTACATCTCGTCGACTTTGTCTTCGATCGGGTCATCGCCCTCGAGCATCTTGGCAACCGCATCCAACTTCTTGCGGTCGCGCGCCTTCGCGCGCTTCGACGCGGCGCGGATCATGTCGAGTCCGATCCGGAGCTGGACGTCGATGTCGGACTGCTGCGCCGCGACGCGTTTCTTCAGATCGCGGTGCCACGTGAGGAAGTGATCGACCCACGCCTCGATCGTGTAGATCGTGTAGCCGAGCTGCTCGACCGTGAACTCCGCGCGCCAGCGGTCGTTCGGTATCGGGATCATCCGTACCTCGCGGAACTTCTTCTCCGAGGCGTGGCGGTACAGCACGACCGCCGAGAGGACGTCGTGTCCGTCCGCGAAGATGTCCGCCTCGACGACCACGCTGTCGCCGACGACACGCTTCGCCGGAAAGAGGCCCGCATCGACCTCCGGCTGCACTCCTTCAATGACGACGCGCCGCCGCCCGTCGACTTCCGCGGATGTGACCATGACCGCCGCGTTTCGGTGCGAGTCGCGTGCCCGAGGCTCTACATGAACTTCCGCACGAGGGGTCTCACGAAAACCGCGAGAAACGACCCTGCCGGCCGTTGTTGCAACTGCGCGAGGCGAACGATCTGCTCGCCGCCGAGGATCACGGCGACGCCGAGCGCGACCCAGGCGCGTGAGGACATCGACGCGATCACGCCAACGATCGCGACCGCGAGGATTCCGAGGGCCACCTTCGTCGCCGTCCGCCGGTGGTCGTAGTCGAACTTCGCCGCGATCCGCTGCTGCTCCGCCGGCGAGAGGAGCGTCACGAGCGGCTCGCGCACGTGGAACGAGTGCATCAGCTGCTCCTCCGGCGAAAACTCGCGAAGCTTCGGCACCGCCTCGCCGACGCGCACCGGCTCCTTCTTTCCCGCGAACGCCGCATAGATCGCGTACGCCAGCAGACCGAAGATCGAGCCGGAAGGGTGCCCGTCGACGAACGCGAGCTTGAATCGGATCGTGCCGTCGAGCCCGAGGAAGACCGCAAACAGCGCCGGCTTCATCGGCAGCGGATCCAGCTGCAGAAGCCGGCTCACGCAGTACATCGCGATCGCGATGATGATCGCCCACTCGAACAACACCGAGACGATCGTCAGCCGCGGCGCATCGACGTTCACTTCATGCGCGAGCTTCTGCTGCACGCTGCCCGGCAGGTGTCCGGTGAAGATCGCGAGGAAGTTCACCGCTCGCCGCTGCTTCTCGCCCCGGATCACGTCGACTCGCTCCGCCGCGCGCGCCGCCTCCGCCTCCTCGTCGTAGCGCGACGTGAGCCGCATCGACTCCGCGCCGTTCCACGGCGCCAGGACGTAGCGCACGCCCTGCTGCAGCACGACGACGCTGACCACCTCGTAACAGTCGTCGTCCCACAGCACCGCCGTTCCCGGCCGCTCGCGCCGCGTCAGCGTCTTCGGCGTTCGCGCTACCCACCCGCTCTTCGGCAACTTCGACGAAATCTCGATCGTGCCGTCGTCCGCAACGCGGATCCGGTCGGAGCCGTAGGCGCGATACTTTTCCGTATATGTCGTCGTCATACGATCGAGATACGAATGAAACGGATCTTGATCGCGACTTGCGCCGTTCTCGGTACTGTTGCATCAATCGGATGGTTCGTCATTCCGGATTTGATCAACGCGATCAGCCGCAGCCGCTCGAAACGCACAATGGCGGACATTCGCGCCATCGCAGGGGCTTGGGAGGCACGTGCCGAGAGTCAGAAGTCTTATTCGGTTGGTATCGTTCCCAAGGGCCGAGTGTCTCGCGAGCAGCGCGTAAGCTACTCTGAACTCGCCGCCGCATTGACACCCACATACATCCATAGCTTGCCTCGGAACGACGCCTGGGGCAACGAATATCAATTTACGACCGCCGAATACGACGACTCCGGCAGAGCGCAGAGTTACGCCATTCGTTCGCTGGGGAGCGACGCCCTCCCGGATCGCCGTGCGATTGCGCAAGGAGAATCGGAGAGCTTGACCGCCGATATCATCTATGCCGACGGTTCATTCATCCAATACCCGCACGGTGCAGGGTGATGAGCGCAATCGGGAGGCGGTGCCTCTCTTTCGTGATTTACGCCGTTGTTTGCTCCGTCGCCATCCCAACACTCGCAGCCACGACAACGACCGTCAACGGCGAAATCGTGGAGACGTACTGCTGGGCAGTGCACGAAGTCGGCGGCGTCGGCCACGCGCAGTGCGGCATCGAGTGCGCGAAACGAGGCCTTCCGGTCGCGCTGTATGACTCGAGATCGCACGGCGCCTATATCCTGCTGCCGGCGCGCGACAGAGCCTCGCTTCCCTCCGATCTCGTCGCCGCAATGGGGCAACGAGTGAAAATCCAGGGCGAAGTGATTGCACGCGGCGGTATTCGATTCCTGGTCGTTCAATCGTGGCAACGCATTGCCACGGCACGGTAGCTCCGGCGTCTAGCTTTCCTGCTCCACGCACGCCCGGACCCGCCGCTGCAGATCCTCGAGGTCGAACGGCTTCGGCAGGATGTCGAACGGCTTCCCGCGCATCCGCGCCTGGATGACCGAGGGCGAGGCGGCGCTGGTGACGATGATCCGCTTCAGCCGGCTCGGATCGTTGGCAGCCAAAGTGTCGATGAGCGCGAACCCGTCGAGATTCGGCATCATCAGATCGAGGACCACAGCGTCGTACTCGCCGATCCCGAGTTTCAGCACCGCTTCGACGCCGTCTTCCGCCGTCTCGACGACGTATCCCTTGCGCTGTAACACCATCCGCACGAGCCGGCGAATCGCCGGATCGTCTTCGACGACGAGGATTCCTGTTTCGCTCGGAGGCTTGGCCACGCGGGTAACCGAGCGCAGCAAGACTCGTGCTGATTGGGTATCGTAAGGAGCATGCGGGATTCCCTCCTATCCGCCTGGCGCACGAACAACCGCGTCACCGTCGACCTGATCGAGCGGCTGCCGAAGGAGCTGTGGGCCGCGACGGTGCCGGGCATCCCGCAGCGCACGATCCGCGCGATCGCGGCGCACCTGCACAACGCCCGCTGCCGCTGGATCCACACCCTCGGCCGCGAGCACGGTCTCGCGGTGCCGGCGCGCGTCGATCAGCATCGCGTCACCCAGAAACAGCTCGCCGCCGCGTTGAAGCGAAGCGGCAAAGCGATGGAGGCGCTCTTCGCGCTGGCCGGCGAGTCGAACGACCTCCCGCCGTCGAAGGGCTACGTCTGGCGCAACCTCGCCCTCGACCTCGGCCACGTCGTCACCTACTTCATCGCCCACGATGCGCACCACCGTGGGCAGATCGTGTTGGTGGCGCGGCAGACGGGCCACCGACTCCCGTCCGCCATACATGGACGACTCTGGCGGTGGCGCTAACCGGCTGCGGTCACGGCTTCCGCGCCCGCACGATCGCGCTGAATAGTTGCTCGTGATAGATCCGTGACTCCTCGATCGTCACGTCGACGAATCCGGCGTCGGTGAGCAGGGAACGGTACTCGTTCTCCTCCAGCGCCCCGGCGATGCAGCCGGCCCACAACTCGAGATTGCGCTTCACAGCCTCCGGCATCTCGCCGCGCCGCACGACGTCCGACACCGCGAACCGCCCGCCGCTCCGGAGCACACGGAACGCCTCGGCGAGCACGCGCTGCTTGTCAGCCGAAAGGTTGATGACGCAGTTCGAGATGATCACGTCGACGCTGTCGTCCGGCAGCGGGATGTTCTCGATCTCGCCTTTGAGAAACTCGACGTTCGTCGCTCCCGCGCTCCGCGCGTTTGCGCGTGCCAGCTCCAGCATCTCGTCCGTCATGTCGAGCCCGATCGCCCGCCCCTCGGCGCCGACGCGTCTGGCCGACAGCAGCACGTCGATCCCGCCGCCCGACCCGAGGTCGAGCACCGTCTCGCCGGCGTTGAGCTGGGCGACGGCGGTCGGATTCCCGCAGCCCAGCGATGCCAGCACCGCCTCGGCAGGCAGCCCCTCGGTCTCCGCGAGTGCGTACAGGTCCTTCGTGATCTCGTCACCATCCGCCGCGCAGCACGACGGCTTCCCCGACAACACGTTCTTCGCCGCCTTCGAATACCGCTCCAGCACCGCTTCCTTGATCTCGTTCATATGCACCTCGCGAGATATGTATAGGTCGTGGGAGATGCATCTGTCAACACGAATATGTGGCAGAATGCCCGGCGCACCCTCGGCAATGAAAGTCATCGCAGTCAGCGTCGGTCTTCCCCGCGAAGTGGCGTGGCGCGGGCGGACCGTCCGAACGTCGATCTTCAAAGAGCCCGTTGAAGGTCCCGTCCGCGTCGGACGACTGAACCTGGCCGGCGATCGCCAGTCGGATCTCACGGTCCACGGCGGCGCCGAGAAAGCCGTCTACGTCTATCCGGCGGAGCACTACGCATATTGGCGCCAGAAGCTCGGGACCGCCGATTTACCGTGGGGATCGTTCGGTGAGAACCTCACCACGGAGGGGCTCGACGAGTCGATTCAGATCGGAGACCGGCTGAAGATCGGCACCGCGTCCTTCGTCGTCACCCAGCCGCGGATGCCGTGCTACAAGCTGGCGCTGCGTTTCGATCGTCTCGAAATGGTCAAGTGGCTCCTGGAGAGCGGCCGGACCGGCTTTTATCTCTCGGTCGCGCAGGAGGGTGAGCTGAGCGCGGGCGACACGATCACCCTGGAACGAGAGCAGGGTTCCACGCTCGCCGTCGCCGACGTCACCACGCTGTACGCTCGCGATGCCGCGAACCAGGAGCTGCTCAAGCGCGCCAGCGAAGTCTCCGCATTGCCGGAGGCGTGGCGCGAGTATTTTCGGGAGCGGTTGTGGGAACCCGATTCCACGGCTGACTGATCGCGGTACTCTCCCGCAATGCGCCCCCTCCGCTACTCCATCAACGTCACTCTGGACGGCTGCTGCGACCATCGCTCGGGCATCATCCCCGACGAGGAGCTGCACCGTCGTGCGATGGAGAACATCGCCCGGGCCGACGCGCTCCTCTTTGGCCGCGTGACGTATGAGCTGATGGAGGCCGGTTGGCGGGCGCCGGTGCTGCCGGGATCGAGGCCGGATTGGATGGAGCCCTTCGCGCGCGTCATCGGTGCCGCGAAAAAGTACGTCGTCTCGAGCACCCTGAATCATGTCGATTGGAACGCGGAGCTCCTGCGCGGCGATCTGCGCGAGGCCGTGCAGCGGCTCAAGCAGGAGCCGGGCAACGGAATCCTCACCGGTGGCGTGATGCTCCCGAAGGCGCTGGCGGAGCTGGGATTGATCGATGAGTACGAGCTCGTGGTGCATCCGCGGGTCGTGGGTCACGGCCCGGCGTTGTTCGCGGGCCTGTCGAAGCCTCTCGATTTGAAGCTCGTGAGCCGGATCGAGTACGGTTCGGGGGCAGTGGCGATGCGGTATGTGCCGAGGAGTCAATGATGAGAGTTGAACGTCAGGGCGCGCCAGAGTCAGGACAGACCGAACGAAATAACAATCGAGCTATCGGCCGGCCAGCAGATTCGCGGCCGGCTCATTTCCAGCAGAAGGGTGGCTGAACAATGAAGCGCAAAGCATCGGCGGAGTGGAACGGCAGTCTCAAGGAAGGGAAGGGCGTGATCTCGACGGAGAGCGGACTGCTGAGCAAGGCGCAGTATTCGTTCGGCACGCGCTTCGAGAACGGGGCGGGAACCAATCCAGAGGAGCTGATCGCGGCCGCGCACGCCGGCTGCTTCTCCATGGCGCTGTCCGGCCAGCTGACCACCGCCGGAACCCCGCCCTCCCGCGTGGCGACCACCGCCACCGTGACGCTCGAGAAGAAGGACGCCGGCTTCACCGTCACGAACGTCCACCTCGAAGTCACCGCCAGCGTCCCCGGCGCGACGGAAGCCGGCTTCCAGGAGGCCGCCGACAATGCCAAGCGCGGCTGCCCCATCTCCCGCCTCCTGAACACCGAAATCACGATGACCGCCCGCCTGGAGTCGTAACCACCCCGATCGCCGCTTGAGCGGCCTCTCTCGATGGGGCGGCGGCCCCCCGCCGCCGCGCGGCGCGAAGCGCCGCTCTCGCGCCGGCCGTCTCCGCACCTGCGTCGGCGCTGTTCTCACTTGCGTCGGTCGTGTGCCCACTTGCGTCGGCCTTGTCCGCGCTTGCGTCGGCCGTGTCCGCGCCCGCGTCGGCCCTGTTCGCGCTTGCGTCGGCCGTGTTCGCACGTGCGTCG
>DASXIH010000519.1:0-10372 GCA_036498125.1 Thermoanaerobaculia bacterium | reverse complement strand
GACCTATATTCCTCCCATGCAAGACAATCTGTCGTTCTCCCGCCGGACGTTTGCGCGCGCCATTGGAGCCGGAGCGATCCTCGCGGCGGTGCCGAAGCTGGCGCTGGCGAAGACGCCGCCGCTGTCTTCGGTGCGGCTGAGCTCCAACGAAAACCCGTACGGCCCCGCGCCCGCCGCCATGCGCGCGATGACCGACGCCTTGCGCACGGCGCCGCGGTATCCGGACGAGTTGAACGACGAGCTTGCGAACGACGTCGCGAAGCTCCACGGCGTCAACGCGAACCAGGTCCTCCTCGGCGACGGCTCGAGTGACATCCTCCGTCTGGTCGCCGCGGCCTTCCTCGCCCCAGGCAAGAAGCTGATCACCGCCGACCCGACCTTCGAGTCGATCGGCATGCACGCGGTGAACTACGGCGCCGAGGTCGTGAAAGTGCAGCTGACGGCGAGCCATGCGCACGACCTCGCGAAGATGACCGGCGGCTCGCTCGTCTACATCTGCAATCCGAACAACCCGACGGCGACGATCACGCCGAAAGCGGCGCTGCGTTCGTACATCGAGGCGCTGCCGGCCGGCACGATGGTGGTCGTCGATGAGGCGTACTTCCACTACGCGACGAGTCCCGACTACGAGAGCGTCATTCCCCTCATCGCCTCGCATCCGAACCTCATCGTCGCGCGCACGTTCTCGAAGATCTACGCGATGGCCGGCATCCGCGCCGGCTACGCGGTCGCGCAGGCCGCGACGATCGACAAGCTGCAGGCGCAGCAGCAGTGGGACGTGATGAACGTCGTGGCGCTCACCGGCGCGAAGGCGAGCCTCGCCGATCCCGATCACGTCCCGCTCGCGCGGAAGCGCAACAGCGACACGAAGGCGTGGCTCGCGGGCGAGCTGCAGAAGAGCCGGTACGAAGTCCTGCCGTCGGAGGCGAACTTCGTGATGATCGACATGCGCCAGAACGTGAAGCCGCTGATCGCGCAGATGCGCGGCGAGGGGGTCCACGTCGGCCGCCTCTTCCCCGCCATGCCCCACCACCTGCGCGTCACGATCGGAACCCCCGAGGAGATGGAACGGTTCATCGGAGCATTCCGGCAGATCAAAGCCTGACGAGTCCTCGGTCCTCGGTCCTCAGTCCTCGGACCGTTCTTGGAGGAGCGTCCGCCCCGCCGACCGCCGACCGAGGACCGAGGACTGCTATCATTCCCAGGCGCTCCGCGCCAGATCGATCCCACAGGACAACTCCATGACCTTCTGCCTCCCCGCGGCGGCCCGCCGTTTCTCGGCCGCCCTGTTTGCGCTCGTCGTCACCCTCCCCCTCGCGGCCAAGGACATCTGGGACTCGCCGCCGCTCTCCGCCGACCCCAAGCAGATGCTCGCGGCGGCGTCGGCGATCGACCCGAAAACGGCGAGCGTCGTCTACCTCCTGAACGAAACGACGTACTCGTTCGGCACGGACGGCCAGACCAAGACGACGCGGCATCTCATCGAACGCGTCGTCACGGAGGAAGGGGCCGCCGACGCAGGAACGGTGTCCGCGTGGTGGGCGCCGTGGTACGAAGGGAAGCCGGCGATCGAGGCGCGCGTCATCGCCGCGGACGGCTCCGTTCACCAGCTCGACCCGAAGGCGATCGTCGAGGCGACGCAGGAGCTCGAGCGCGACATCTTCAGCGACGAGCGCGTGCTCCGCGCACCGCTTCCGGGCGTCACCGCCGGCTCGATCGTCGAAAGCGTCGTGACGACCGAGGGGCGGAGTCCGATTGCCGGCGGCGGAAAGTACGGCCGCTTCGATTTCGGCTTCGGCGTCGCGATCGAGCGATCCCGCCTGGTGCTCGACGCGCCGGCCGGTCTCGTCCCGCAGATCGTCGACAAGTCGAACGGCGCCACCTCGCGCGTCGTCGAAGAGAACGGCCGCCGCATCACGATCCTCGAGAAACAGCACACCGATGCGATCGACGAGGTCGACCAGGAGATCGCGCCCGACGACTCAGTCTACCCGTACGCCGACTTTTCCACCGGCACCTCCTGGAGCGAGATCGCGAAGAACTACAGCACGATCGTCGACAAACAGATCGCCGCTGGCGACATCAAGGACCTCGTCACGAAGTCCGTCGGCAGCACCACTGACCGCGCGACCGTCATCGAGAAGATCCTCGACGCCATCCGCAGGAACGTCCGGTACGCCGGCGTGGAAGTCGGCGACGGCTCGTTCATCCCGCGGACGCCGTCGTTCGTCATCCAGAACAAGTACGGCGACTGCAAGGACAAGGCGACGCTGCTCGTCGCCATGCTACGCACGGCGGGGATCCCCGCGCACGTCGCACTGCTCAACGCCGGCTACGGCGTCGACACGGTGGCGTCGCTGCCCGCGGTCGACTCGTTCAACCACGCCATAGTCGTCGTGGACGGCTCATCCGCACTTTGGATCGATCCGACCGACGAGTTCTCGCGCGCCGGCGAGATCCCGCTCCAGGATCAGGGACGCATGGCGCTCATCGCGGCGCCCGGGACGACCGGGCTGACGAAGACGCCGGAGGCGCCCGCGTCCGCGAACCGGTACATCGAGACGCGGACGTTCAAACTGCCTGAAGAGGGAAAAGCGACGATCACGGAGGTGACGACCGGCTCGTGGCGCGAGGACGCCGCGCTGCGCCGCGACTACGCGACCACCGAGAAGAAGGCGTACCACGACTCGATGGAGAAGTACGAGATCGACTACTTCGCCACGACGAAGATCGACGCGCTCGACGCCGGCGATCCCCACGACTTCACGAAGCCGTTCCAGGTGTCGGTCAGGATGGACAAGGCGCGCAGCGGGGTCGTGGCCGCCGGCGAGGGCGACGTTCTCATCCCGACCTACACGCTCCCGGGCATGTTCCCGGACATCCTCCGCAACTACCAGCCGAAGAGCGCCGCGGCGGAGAACGCGAAGCCGGAGAAGAAACGAACCCACGACTTCTACTTCGCCCGACCGCTCACGCGCGAGTGGCTCTACCGCATCGTCCCGGCCGCCGGCTACCAGCCGCAGACGCTGCCGAAGAGCGAGACGACGAAGCTCGGCACGATGACGATGACGACGAGCTACAGTCAGGAGCCTGACGGCACCGTCGTCGCGAAGCTGCTCCTCGACAGCGGCAAACGCCGCATCACGCCCGCCGAGTTCGCGGAGACGCGCATCGCCGCGAGCGACCTCGCACGCACCGACGGCGTCCACATCCGCTTCGAGTCCGTGGGTCAGTCGAAGGTGACGTCGGGCGACATCGGCGGCGCGCTCGTGGAGTTCCGCAAGCTCGCCGTACTGCATCCGAAAGAAGCGCAACATCACATCGAGCTCGCCCGCGCCCTCCTCGCCGGCGGCCTCGGCGAAGCGGCGCGCGCCGAAGCGCAGCGCGCCGTCACCATCGAGCCGGCGAGCGCGAAAGCGCAGGCCATGCTCGCCACGGTCCTCGAGCACGACCTCATCGGGCGCGAGCACCGCCACGGCTGCGACATTCCGGGAGCGATCGCGGCGCTGCGCAAGGCGAAGGCGCTCGACCCCGAGGACATCTACATCCGGACGCGTCTCGCGGAGCTGCTGAT
Source organism: Thermoanaerobaculia bacterium (assembly GCA_036498125.1). Classification (GTDB taxonomy): domain Bacteria; phylum Acidobacteriota; class Thermoanaerobaculia; order Gp7-AA8; family Gp7-AA8; genus DASXHZ01. The sequence goes on along the minus strand of DASXIH010000519.1, from coordinate 6,798 downwards.
GCTCGGCGAAGACGGCCTCCGCTTCGGCCACGGCGCCGATCTGACGGCGGCGGCCACCGAGTTCCGTTCAATCATCAAAGACTTCGGCGAAGAGGGAAAGGGCGAGCAGCCGCGGCTGATGCTCGTCCTCGCGCACGCCGGCAAGTGGGATGAGTTGAAGGATCTCGTGAAGAGCGAGACCGACGCCCGCCAGCGCGACCTCTTCCACCTCATGGTAGTCAGCGCGACCGAGGGAACGGCCGCGGGACTGCGCGAGCTCGACGCCTTCGACGTCGCCAGGCGCCGGGACTACGGTGCCGGTGTCGCGCAGGCGCTCATGCAGCTCCGCCGCTACAACGACGCAGCGGACTTTCTCGAAGCAGCGACGAAGGGCTCGGACGACGCGGCGAAGCAGCTCCCCGTCATCCAGATGCTCCGGAAGACGCAGCCCTTCGAAAAACTCCCCGCCGGCACGCCGAAGGCGTTCCTCATCCGCTTCCTGCAAGCGGCGGCGAGCGGAGACGGGAAAGCACTCAAAGCGATCTTCGTCCCGGAAGTCACGGCGAAGGCGGCGGACGACGACCTCGCGTTCCACAACTCGACGCTCAGCGGGTCCGACGACATGCCGACGGAAGTGATGCTCGACCTCGCGGCGGCCGGCATGGAAGTGAGTCAGGAAGGCGACGACGCGACCGGCTACCGCTACCGCGCCCGCTCCACCGGCATGGGCTCGGACTCGATGGCCATCTACGTGGTCCGGCGTGACGGGAAGTTGCTGCTGGCGGCGATGAGTCAGGTTCCCCCGCTCATCGGTCTGGAAGCGCTCCATCTCGCGCATGAAGGGAAGACCGACGCCGCGCGGACCTGGCTGAACTGGGCGCGCGAAACGATCCCGGCGGGAGGCGGAGACGATCCGCTGGCCGGCCAGCCGTTCGCGCGGCTCTGGAAGAAGGACACCGCCGCGGCAACGGCAACCGAAGTCCAGGTCGCCGCAGCGTCGTTGATGCTGACGAAGGAGTACGCACCAGATGCTGATGCGGTGCTCGAGCCGCAGCGCGATGCCGCTTCGAGCGACGACGTCAAGACCGCGATCGATGTCGCGTTGGCGAGCGAGTACCGTCTGCTGCGCGACTGGCCGAAGTTGCTGACCGTGAGCGAACGGCTCTGGAAAGCGCATCCCGACTCCGATTCGGCGTTCATGACGTACACGTATGCACTGAGCGCGACCGGCAAGAGCGCGGATGCCGAGAAGCTCGCGAACGAGCGTCTGACGAAGCATCCGAAAGACCCCGCGGCGATGCGCTCCTTGATCAACACGCTGACGTGGCGCGGCGACTACGACGGAGCCGAGACCTGGGCGCGGAAGATCGTCGACGACGTCACGCCGTCGGCCGGCGACTACAACTCCGCCGCCTGGATCGCCCTCTTCCGCGGGAAAGAGCTCGACCGCGCGGTCGAAGACGCGCAGCACGCGACGAAGGACGGAAGCGCCGGAAGCGCCGCAGCCCTGCACACGCTCGCCGCGATCTATGCGGAGACGGGAAAGACAGTCGAAGCGCGCCAGGCGTTGATGAAGAGTCTCGAGCTGCGGCCCACTTCCGATCCCCGCAGCGCCGACTGGTTCGTCCTCGGCCGCATCGCCGAAGCGTACGGCGTCAGCGACGCGGCGGCGGCGGCGTACAAGCGCGTCACGAAAGAAGATCCCGACGGCTTGACGACGTGGGAGCTGACGCAGCGGCACCTGGCGTCATTGCATTAGTCCTCGGTCCTCGGTCCTCGGACGAGCGGCGTGAGGTACGCGACGAGCGGCCAGTGGTCGCTCGGGCCGCGGTGTACGACCTCGGTCCGCTCGTCGCTCCACTTCGCGTCGCAGAAGATGTAGTCGAGGCGCTGGCGGGTCATCGGGAACGTCGGCTCCTTCGTGTCGCCGGCGATGCGGAGGTGGCCGCGCGACAGCAGCACGCGCAGCTCCTCGGCCGCCGGCGGAACGTTGAAGTCGCCGACGAGGACGTGCGGCTTCTTCGCCGCAGCCGTGATGTCGCCGAGCGTGCCGATCTGCGTGATGCGGGCGCGGCGGAGGAGCCGCCCCCATGCGGCGAGATGCGTGACGTAGAACGCGAGCGAGACGCCGTCGATCTCGATCTCCGATTCCAGCAGCGAGCGCGGCTCGCCGGAGCCGGGAAGCGGATGCGCCTGCGCCGCCGTGATCGTGCCGCGCGTCAGGACCGCATTGCCGTAGTCGCCGCCGTCCATGGCGCAGCTCCGGCCGAAGTAGAGGTTGAGATTGCACAGCTTCGCGATCGTCTCCGCCTGATCGTGCATCCCCACCACACGCGTGCGGCAGTGGACCTCCTGCAAGCCGACGATGTCGGGCTGCAGCGCCGCGATCGTCTCCGCGATCTTCGGAATGTGATCCGCCCGGCGCCCCGCCGCGTGCCCCTGGATGTTGTAGGAAACGACTTTCAGTTGCACGTCTGGAAAAACCGAAGCGAAAGCGGTGCCGACGTCGGCATCCGGCATCCGGCATACTCTCCCCATGCTCTCCGACCTCGACTCACTGATGGCGGCGCGCGGGATCGGCGCGGTGGTCGTGCCGATGCACGAGGCGGTGCACGCGTCGTTTCGCTGGCTGGCGCGCGGCGCGCAGGTCACGCGCGGGTACGCGATCAAAAAGCTCGGCGCCGAGCCGGTGCTCTTCACGTACGGCATGGAGCGCGGCGAAGCGGAGAAGAGCGGCCTCGCGGTCGTGCTCGTGACCGACAAACGCGCCGAAACGCTCGCCCTCGCCTACGCGGGGCTTCATGACGAGATGCTGGGCGAGGTAGACGGCACCGTCGCCTTCTTCGGCAACATCCCGATACACCTCTACCTCGGCGTCGTCGAAGAGCTGGAGCGCCGCGGCCGCAGAGTGCACCGCTCGAACGGCGAAGACCTGATCCAGCTCGCGCAAGCGAAAGGACGACCGCGAGATCGCGACCATCGCCGGCGTCGGCGAGAGAACCGAGCAGGTCGTCGACGACGTCCGCGCCGCGCTACGCGACTTCAAACCGGGGCTGAAGATCGGCGACCTCAAGGCGATCGTTCGCGAAGGCATCCTGCGCCGAGGAATGCTCGAAGACCACGAGACCATCCTCTCGCATGGGCGCGACGCCGGCGTTCCCCACTCGCGCGGCGACGCGAACGACGTCATCCGCGAAGGCGTCCCGATCGTCCTCGACATTTTTCCGCTCGACCGCGAGACCGGCTACTTCTTCGACCTCACCCGCACCTTCTGCGTCGGCCGCATACCCGACGAACTGCGCCGCATCCACGCCGACGTGCTCGAAGCCTTCGAGCGCTCCCGCGACTCCATGAAGCCCGGCACTCCGGCGATCGACTACCAGAACGCCGTCTGCGACTTCTTCGAAGCGAAAGGCTATGCCACCACCCGCACCGCCCCCGCCACCCTCGAAGGCTACGTCCACTCCCTCGGCCACGGTGTCGGCCTCGACATCCACGAGAAGCCGTCGTTCGGCATGGGCGCCACGAACCTCGACACCGTCGACGAAGGCGACGTCGTCACCATCGAGCCCGGCCTTTACTTCCCCGACCGCGAGCTCGGCGTCCGCATCGAGGACACGTTCGTGGTGGAGGGCGACGGGGTACGGACGCTGTGTCGCGGGAGCTACGGACTGGAGCCGTAGTCCTTCCTCACCTCGCCCGTCACCACCTTGATGGCGAACAGCCCCCAGTCGCCTGACGGCTGCAGCGCTTCGCCGACGACCTCGTCGTCGACGAGCACGATGTTTCGAAATTCTCCCGCGCCGAGCGGGCCGGTTTTCCAAAGCCGGGTCGCCACGCCAAACGCCTCGAGGCTCACTCCGCCGTGATCGATGACGAAGAACGTCATCAGGGCGTCGCGGTGCACGCCGCGGACTGCGGTGCCGGTGCGCTCCACGAGCTTCCGTGATTCGAAGTCCACGATGTACCCCGCGCCGCGCGCCGAGACGAACAGATGTTGGCGGTCCGGCATCATGGAGATCGTAGTGACGGGACTCAAGCCGCACGCAAAGCGTCCGACCCACGACGACGGTCCCAATCCGATGCGAATGAACATCCGATTGAATCCGACGGGATCCTCCGCCGGAATCGGGATGACTGTCTCGCCCGGCAGCGGTGAGTCGATCTCCTCGGCCGGGATCATTGGAACGCGGTACGAGGAGTCGTGCGCGAGACGCGGGCCACGCTGCGCCTTCGACGGCTTCTGTCTCCGGCTCTCATCCGTACAAAGCTTCACGAACCGGACGATCTTCTGCAGTTGCCGATAGCGGCTTTCGCCTTCGCTGCCCGGACCGCCCTCCTTCGACTCGAGCAACGTCGCGAGAAAGAACTCGTCGAATACCTTCCGGGTGCCGGCCGGATCTTCCAGGATGGCGGCGCCGATCTCGAATGAGAGCCGGAAGAACTCTTCGCGCACCTTGTGGCGGATCTCGTCGCGTGCGACGGTCGCCAGCAAGATGGCGGCGAGTTGCTTTGCCGTGTAGAGATTCTTGAAGCGAACATCCACCATGCCGCTGAGGAGTCGCTCCGCGGCACGCCGCATTTCACGTCTCTCGTCCGTGGTGGTCACCTTCTCGACCGGCGAGTCAGGAGCCGACTCGCCGCGGATCAGCAGTTCCACGGTCTCGTTGAGGAGCGCGAGCACCCGTTCACATGCGTTCTGTTGGTCCATGACCGTAAATGGAGCCCGGGCGCGCCTGCCGCGCCCGGGCTCACATCCTCCCTTTACTCTACGCCCTTCGGCGTCGTCGATGACGTGGGGGCCGGGGCCGGCTTCGGAGTGGGCGTTTGCGGGTCTTCGACCTTCTTCTTCCGGTTCGAGAGACTCTTTTGACGCTTCACTTCCTGAAGATGCGGCACCAACACCTCATTCGCAGGATTGCGCGCGAGCTGCGTCCCGATGTTGTACGCCTGCGCCGAGATCAGTACCAACTGCTGGCGGCGCATCAGGTTCGCCCCGTCGATGCCGTTCAGCAAGGCACGGAGCTCATCTGCGACCGCCGTCCAGCGGGTCCAATCCAGCTGTAACTGGCGCACGTCCTCGGGTTTCTGCCCAATCGCCTGTGCGACTGTGTCGAGCGCACCGATCACGTTGATCGAACTGGCGACGATCCCGTCCGACGGTTTGCGCGAACGGCTGCGAAGCTGCCGTTTCTGCGCGGGTGTCAGTTGCGGTACGTCACTGATCTGCGACCGAAGCGTCCGGATCTGCTCGACGACCGTTTCGGGGTCGAGCGTCACCGCCGGCTGCGGCTGCGGGGTATCGGCTGCTGCGTGAGTTGTCATGGGATCCAGGATCTGTTTCGTATACATGTCGTCCTCCTTTTCTGCCCTGCCCTGACGGTAAGGCCGGAGGTGACACCAGGACCCGTATACAGGTGCGAGGCGGCCACCGGCTGGAAGGAACGGCCACACGCCGACACTTCCGGTTAGTGATTGCCGAGGTGCGCGCGCACCTCGACTGCCCGCGGCAGGAAGAGCACAGCTCAATTCCCGCAAGCGTTACGAACTCCGGGTCCTTTTCAGGTCCCTCGCACCGCCGTTAGCCGCCAAAGGTCTTTGTTCTCATCGAACGCTGACCAATGCGCGATAAGTTAGGACCAGCCTCGGCCGTTGTCAAGAGGGGGCTTCAAATTTTTTTCGTGCGCGGCGGAACTGGGCAGGCGTGACGCCGACGATGCCTCGGAAGCAGCGGTAGAACGTCCACGGCGTCCCGAACGCGCACGCCAGCGCGACCTCGTCGACGGAAAGCGGCGTCGATTGCAGCAACTCCTTGGCCCGTTCGACTTGCCGTCTGCGAAGGAACTCACGAAGGCTCATGCCGAGGATCTGCGGCGCGATCCTGCTGAGATGCGGCCGCGCGACATGGAGGTACTGCGCGAACTCGTCGGCCCTTGCCGCCGTCCGCGTCCCGTAGCAGGCATGCAGGTAGAGATCCGCCGCCCTCTCGAGCCGTTGCCGGTCGACGTCAGTCGTGCGGCGCCGCTTGCGCGATCTCGCAGTCATCCCTGAGAGGGAGAGAGCGGCGCACGCGGAGGCACTACCCTCATTTCGTAACTCGAACGTCGTCAGTCGTGCCGCACTACAACCGCGACCCGGGCTCCGTGTTTCCCGCCGTGGAGTGACACGGTCAGGATGTTCCGCCGTTTCAGTTTCACGCGAGCGGCCCGCGTCCCCTGCTGCACGGAGACAGTGACGCCGTTGAGAGTCACCGTACCGGTGTCGACGCGGTAGGGTGCGCCGAGCTCGTCACCATTCACGAGAATCAGTCTTGCCGCTTTCCGAAGGGATGCGCGGGGAACGGAAAAGGTGCGCGTGACAGTCTTTCCTCCCGTATAGAACGTCTCGTAATAATCCACAGGTTCCAACGCGACATACTTTCCGTCACGCAACGCATAGTGTTCCTGTTCAACCTTCACATCGTCGCGTGTTCGAGACACCACGACGTTATCGATCATGTCCAGCGTGCCTTTCCCATTCAAGTCAAGGAACTGAGGCTCGCCAAGCACCGTCCCGCCGTCTTCCTCCGTCGGGCTGATGAGCTGGAGATGGTCGTCCGTCACTCGAAAAACCCACGACGCCGGACGATTGTTGAAGTTGTCAGAAAATGTGGCGACGATCTCCGGCACCCCGTCTCCGTCGATGTCGCGCGCCGTGAGCTCGGGCTGTTTTCCGACGATGATCAGACCGGACTCGCGGGAGATCTCGGTATCGACGCGGTAGAAGTCACCCGTCTTCTGGAGCAGGACGACGGCCCCGTTCTCGCGATTCGAGTACGCC
>DASXIH010000518.1:0-1724 GCA_036498125.1 Thermoanaerobaculia bacterium | reverse complement strand
CGATCTACGAGACCGCGCTCTTCACGTACGTCGCGCTCCTCGACCTCGCCGCAGTCGTGCTCCTCGTTCTCCATCCGTGGCTGCGCGCGCTCGCGGTGGCGTTCGTCGGGACGCTGGTCCTCTATGTCGGCTGGGCGGCGGATCACTACACAGATGCGGTGATGACGAGGACGATCGGCTTCACGACACTCTTCTTTCTCCTCTTCGCGATCGTGCCGCTGTTGCGGCGGTGGGACTTCGACCTGCCTTCGCAAGGGGTGCTCGTCCTCCCCTTCGCGAACGCGGTCGTCTACTTCGGACAACTCACCCGGATGATCGGCGACACACCCGACCGGCTCGCGTGGTACGCGATCGCGCTCGCAGCGCTGTTCCTCGTGATCGCAGGCGCAATGAAGATTCTCGGCGTCAAACGAGACGACGTTGCGGCGGCGCAACTCGCGCTGGCCCTCGGGTTCATCACCGTCGCGATTCCGCTCAGGCTCAACGAACGCTGGATCACGATCGGGTGGCTCGCGGAGTCAGCCGCGCTCCTAGGCATCGCACCTCGACTCTCCCGCGCACGTGCCCGCGTCTTCCAGATCCTCGGCACGATCGCGCTCGCCGGCGGCATCTTCCGGCTGCTTTTCATCGATAGCTTCTCGTCGCAGAACGTGCTGCTGAACTGGCGCGCGTTGACGTACGCGATGGCGATCGCCGTCCTCGCGACAGTCGCGCACCGCTACCGCGACGCGCTATGGCAGATCGCCGTCACGGCGGGCAACGCGCTCGCCGTCATCGGACTGACGCTCGAGGCGAACCGCGTTCACGCCGACATCGCCCGCAACTTCACCCGCTCCGCGATCTGGATGGCGTACGGCGCCGCGCTCATGATCACCGGCTTCCGCCGCCACGTCGCTTTCCTCCGCTGGCTCGCCCTCCTGCTGATCGGCATAACCATCGCGAAGGTCTTCCTCTTCGACATCAACGCCCTCGAGCGCATCTACCGCATCGTCTCCTTCATCGGCCTCGGCGTCCTCCTGCTCGCGATCTCGTTCGCGTATCAGAAGAAGTGGATCTCGATGGAAGACGGGACGCCGTGATTCTGTGTGGCGCCGGCGCCCTCGCCGGCGGTATGAGGCATTGATGCGCCGCCGAAGGCGGCGCGACATTCGTTCATCGCCGGCAGGATTGCCGGCGCCACACAGAGGCGGACAACCGACAACCAACAACTACCGCCTCTGCGGAGCGAATCACTTCGAACGGATGGAAGCCGCAACAGCTCCAGCTCGCGCGATCTGTTTGCGTATCAGAAAAAGTGATCTCGATGGAAGACGGGACGCCGTAGCCGCTATACAATTTTTCTGAGCGCACGCTCAACGGCGCCGGCAAATCGACTCGAAGGAAATACGACTCAGGGTAGAGGTAGCCTCTCCCGACTCGTCGATCACTCGAATCATCTGATGCTCGGCGCCGAACTCGTCCTCGAGTACCTCGTACAACTTCTTCAGCTCCAGCGACGCGGAGTAGTCGTCGTTGCGAATGCAGATGACGTAGTGGCGCTCACGATCGACGGAGTCTTTTCGCTTACCGACGATCGATTGGCTTCTTGAATTTGATTTCTTTCTTGCCGATGCCATGTGCTTCGAATGAACTGAAACTTCACGCAACCAGAGTATCAACGCCGGCAGGATTGCCGGCGCCACACAGAGGCGGGGCTACGCGGCGATCTCGTTGCGGTGATCGCT
>DASXIH010000517.1:0-2630 GCA_036498125.1 Thermoanaerobaculia bacterium | reverse complement strand
CCGACGCCGATCCCGACGGCGTCGAACAGCTCCCGCTCCGACACCGGCCGCGTCACATGTAGCCGGTCGATGTGCGGCGCCGCGAGCGGAGAGCAAATCAGGACGAACGGTTCCGGCGGCTCCCGCGTCTCGACGCCGATCGTCAGCGCATAACGCCCCTTCGGCGCCTCGTCATACGACTCGCATGCCGTGGCGAAGATCCCGCGGGAGCGGAGCATCTCCGCGATGAACGCGCGCGACTGCGGCTGCGGATCGACGATCAGCATCGACTTGCCCGCCAGCGCGCTCTCCCACGGCTGCCGGACGGCGGCCGCGAACGCATCAGTCTCGGTCGGAATGACGAACCGGAACGCGCTCCCCTTTCCCGGCTCGCTCTCCAGATCAATCGTGCCGCCCATCGCCTCGACCAGTCGCGCCACGATGGCGAGGCCGAGACCGGTCCCGCCCGCGCCGCGATTCCGCGCCGCCTCCCCCTGGGTGAACGGCTGGAAGATCGACTCCATCTGCGAGGCGATGATCCCCGCCCCGGTGTCGCGCACCTCGAACGCCAATCGCGCTTGGTTCTTCGTCGCCTCGGACAAGCCGACACGCACCGCAATCTCGCCCGCCTGTGTGAACTTGATCGCATTTCCGACGAGATTGATCACGATCTGGCGCAGCCGGAGCGAGTCGCCCCACACCGAGTCGGGAACGTCCGCGTTGACGATGTACGCCAGTCGCAGCGACTTCGCCGCGGCGGTGATTCCGAGCGGCTTCATCGTCTCGTTCATCCACTCGCGGACGCTGAAGTAGACCGGCTCGAGCTCGATGCGCCGCGCCTCGATGCGGGAAAAGTCGAGGATGTCGTCGATCGTGCCGAGGAGCGACTCGGCGGAGCGCTGCGCCATGTCGAGCTGGCGGATGCGCTGCGGCGACGTCTCGCCGTCGCGCGCCAGTTGCAGCATCCCGATGACGCCGTGCAGCGGCGTCCGCATCTCGTGCGACATGTTCGCCAGGAAGTCGCTCTTCGCGGCGTTCGCCTCCTCGGCGCGCGCCGTCTCCTCCTCCAGGCGGTGGATCAGGTCGCGCGACACGCGGATCGACGCGGTCATCTGCGCGCGCCGGTTCTCCGAAGTACGGGCGCTCATCGAGACGTACACCCCGGCGACGGCGATGAACGTCAGCTTCGTCAGCGAGACCGCGAGCCCGACCTGCCGTTGGTCGAAAATCTCCACGTACGCCAGCACGCCCGCGAAACAGAAAACGCTCCAGGCCGTGAACGCCAGGCAGCGGCGGACGTGCGTCTGCATCTGGTCCGCCACGCGCAGCACCGGAATGAAGAACAGCCAGCTCTTCTCCGCGCCCGTCGCGTAGATCGCGTAGGACCAGATCACGATGTCGCCGAAGAGGAAGAAAAGCGTGAGATCGAGGGAAGTGCGAAGGAGTATGACGCGCACCGCCGCCCACGAAATGACCGCATAGACCGCCAGCGCGACCGCGACGCTCCACCATGGCCGCAGGACCGCGGCGTCCGTGGCGAGGAACCGATTGTTCAGGTAGACGCCGAGCGTCAGGAAGACCGACCCCGCCACCCGGAGCAGCGGGATGTCGTAGAGCGCCAGACGCCGCGCGCGCAGACCGCGGCGCTGCTCGATTTCGACAGGGTCGAGAGCGATGGGACGCATGTGGGTCACTGGTGACTAGTCACTAGTCACTAGTCACTAGTCACTAGTCACTAGTGACCAGCTTACTCCCCGGCCGCGCTCTTGGCGCTACGCGCCAGCACCTGCCGGATACGGGGGAGTAACACTTCCTTCCGAATGGGCTTTCGGAGGAAATCGGCTGCTCCCGCCTCGAGGCTCTGCGCTTCCACCTCGGCGCCCGCCGTTCCGGTGATGAAGACGGCGGGGGTCTCGATCCCCTTCTGGATCATGATCTCGAAGAGACGGAGACCGTTCAGGGTCGGGATGTTGATGTCGAGGATGAGCAGGTCGAACGAGCGCCTCGCGATCTCCATCAGCGCGTCGGCGCCATCCGCCACGAGCACCACTTCGTAGCCGGCTTCGTTGAGGAACCCCTCGACGAGGGCGGCGGAGACGAGATCATCCTCCACGACGAGCACCAGCATCGGGCTGCTCGCCTGGTTCCGGAACGCCTCGCGCGGCGCCGGCGCTCGTTTCAGCGCCTCGAGGATCTCCTGGTGCAGCCGTTCCGTCTCGTCGCTCGGCGCGCGGCTGAACTGCCGCTGCAGGACGTCGGCGCATTCCTGGTACCGCCGCAGCGCCGCATCGGCACGGCCCTGCTCCAGTTGCAGACGCATGAGGGTGCGATGCACGACTTCCTGCGACGGATCGAGCGCCAGGAGGCGTCCGGCGCTTTCGACGGCGTTCTCCCACCACCCGGCGCGCACCTGCGCGGCGAGAAGGCGGCTGAAGATGATCACGGCACCGCGCCAGAGCGACAGCCGCCGCTCGGTAATCCACTCGTCGAAGCGCATGATGCCGCTCGAATAGCCGTCGAGCAGGTTCCCGCGATAGAGGTCGGCGGCCGCGTTGATGCTGTTGATCGACGGCGAAGCCATCAGGTCCATGAAACGCTGCGCGTCGACGTCGACGACGTCTCGGTTGAACCGGACGCTGTCGGGTCCCTCC
>DASXIH010000516.1:0-1628 GCA_036498125.1 Thermoanaerobaculia bacterium | reverse complement strand
CGTAGTTGCGGGTGCGCCACGACAGCGGAAGCGCGATGCGCACTTCGCGGTAGTCGCTCGCGATGTACTCGACGCGCGCTCCGGTGCCGCGCCATGCCGGGAAGAACGCGAACTTCCAGCGCATCACGCGCGACTGCCACGACTCAGGCATGCCTCTCCCCGCGCCTCGGCAACGTCATCCAGACGATTGCCGCAATGAGCAGGAGCGCGACGGCGGCGAGGTTGAGGTGAAGGTCGAGCCGATGCTGTCCCATCGAGTCGATGCCGTTCAGCATGATCGCCATGAAGACGACGAACGGCCACGCGAGGACGTTTCCGTCGAGGACGTAGCGGCCGATGAGCCACGCGAGGAACGCGAGCGCCGCGGCGCGGACGAGCATCAGCGGCGTCTGTGCAAACGTCGCATCGGGAGACATCGAGCCGCAGAAGATCACCACGATCGTGAGGAAGCCGGGCAGCCAGCGCACTTTCCCGAACGACGACACGCCGTATGCGAACGCGGCAACGATCCCCGAGGCGATGACGGCGTCGAAGCACGCCTCGGCGAAGGTGAGCACCGCGGGGAACGGCACCGCGACCGCGTTCGGAAGATCCAGCGACACGGTCGCGGCGGCGGGGAACTGGGCCTCAATGAGATGGAGGAGCGCACGGACGACAGCGAATGACGCGAGGGCCGTGATCGCGGCGACGACAGCCTGGCGCCCGAAGCGCGCGCGCCCTTCACGCGTGAGGGAGTCGAGCGCGTACGGGATCGCGGCGTCGATGGCGACGACCGCGAGGAAGAGGCCGCCGAGGCGGATGCCGACGTCGCGCACGATCTCCACGATGTAGCCGGTCATGAAGGTGTCCCACTTGACCGACGTCGAATAGCCGAAGAGCGCTCCCTCGTGATCGGCGGCGGCGCTGAGCAGCGGCACGATCGCCAGCGCCAGCGTCCATCGCAGCGCGCGCATCCAGTTCGGGTGGTGACGGATCGAGGCCACGACGACGCCGGTGACGATCAGCGCCAGAAACGCAATGGCGCCGACGCTCCGAAGGACGACGAGGACGATGCTGCGCATCGTCTTCTGGTTGGTCTCGCGGTAGACGCTCTCGGGCAAGTGCACGCTCGTCGTGAACTGCGTGACCTCGGCGCCGGCGACGCGCACGGTCTCGCGGCGATAGGCGTCGGCGATCAGCGGCTTCTTCTCCTGGAAATGAAAGAGCCAGTCGCGGCGGCTCGGCTGCTGGAATGACAGCGCTTCCTTCAGGTCGAACGCGTTGGCGTCGACGCCGTGTACGGCCAGTGCGGGGCGTGCGATGGCGAGCGCCTGCGCCTGATCGAGCGCCGGGCCGGGGAGCTTCTCGTCCTGGTACTTGTGGAAGCCGATCGCGCGCGAGGTGCGCGGATCGACCTCGACGAAGTACTCCTCTTTCTTCATCGGCGTGAAGAAGCGGACGCTCCATGTGGCAGCGGGGATCCGCGACTTGAAGATATCGGCGAGCGCCTTCCGCGACAGGCCGTGCGCGAGCAGGTACTCGGCGGCCGTCGAGTCGAAGCCGCCCGGCGATCCGCCGTCTTCGCGCCGCGACTCGGGGTTCCAGAGCCGGAAGCCCTCCAGCGGACTCGCGATCACGCGTTCATAGGA
>DASXIH010000515.1:0-2638 GCA_036498125.1 Thermoanaerobaculia bacterium | reverse complement strand
CGCTCGGCAGGAGCAGAAACGGCTCGTCGTGATTCAGCGGCGTGCGGTAGGAATAGCTGCCGGTCACGCCGTGCCGGTATGGCAGCTTTCCGGTCGCGAGCGAGGCCCAGAGCGCCTTGTCGCTGGAGGTCGCGAACGGCTCGAGGCGCGCGAAGTAGGCGCGCTGGCGCGCGGAGTCGAAGAAGGGGAGACGCCCTTCGCCGGCGAGCTGCACGATCCAGTCGTAGGGGAGATTGCGGATCGCGACGACGATCACCGGACGTTCTCCGGCGATCGTGCCGATGTTCGCCACGACCACGCTCTTCTTCTCCGTCCGGTACGAATCGCGGCGCTCGTAGAGAAAGACCGACGAGACGACGACGGTGAGCAGCGCCGTCACGAAAATCCCCCGCGAGACACGACGGTCTGCGTTGCGCTCGAAGAACCAGAGCACGAGAAGGATGAACGCGACCAGCGTGACGAGGTTCGTCGCCTTGATCAGCAGGTGCACCGCGGCGATCGGCAGGTAGGCGCGGACGGCGTCGAGGTGGATCCAGTAGACCGTCGCGGCGATGAATGCGGCGAAAACGATGAAGCCGAAGCCGTGCGCGCGGTATCCGTTCGTCACCGGCTTGCCGAAGAGCTTCACGCGCGCGGCGCGAAGACCCCACAGCGCGGTGCCGAAGAGGAGGCCTGCGATGACGGCATAGAGCAGCGTGACGCCGATGAGCGTGGCGGGCGTGACGTCGACCTGCGGGTTGAGCAGGTAGAGGAGGTGCGCGGCGTAGAGGCCGAAGAGCGCCCCGGCGAGGAACCGCTTCATGTACGCCCATCGCACCATCGGGGGCGAAGTCTATTCGTCCTCTTCCGCGGAGCGAAGGATTGCCGCGTCGATGGTCCGCTCATCTGGCGGAGCTTCGCGATGGGAGAGCAGCGGTGCTGACCGCCTCGCGCATTCGCGAGCTTAGCGGGGACGCGCTCGGCATCTTCCGGGACCTCGGCTACGCCGTCGCGCCGGTGCCGGTCGACCCCGCCGAGTGGCGGCGAGCCGGGATCGCGATCGGGTGGAATGGCGCGTCGTCGTTTTCGCTCGCCGCGCGGATGCGCCGTTTCGATCTCTTTCATCTGCGCGGGAACGCGGAGGAGCAGTCGCTTCTCGCGTTCCTGAAGAGCTATCGCGAATACAACGTGCTGACGAAGTCGGCCGTGCTTCACGAGCGCGACGGCGTTTTGTCGGTGTACGACCTGTCGCCACATCGCAAGCTGCGACGGCTCGACGTTGACCTGCGTGAACCGTCGTCGCACGCGCTCGACCGGCTCAACCTCCTGGCCGCGGCCGATGCCGCCGCGCTGCCGAAGGTCTTCGATCTCGCTCTCGATCGCGAGTCGGTCACACGCAAGTTCTTCGAGCGTTTTCGCGATGCCGTCCGCGACGTAGCTGCCGCGCTGTCGTCGAGTTGTGCCGGCGAGCCTCGCGACGCGTGTGACGCCGAGGCGTTGTTGATCCTGTCGCGGCTGCTGTTCCTCTCCTTCGTGCAGGAGAAAGGATGGATGAACGGCGAGCGGCGGTTCCTCTTCGATCGGCTTCGCGAGCAGGACTTCTTCGCGAACGTGCTGACCCCGCTTTTCTTCGGCTGTTTGAACACGCCGGTTCGCGATCGCGATGCTGCCGCGCAGCGGCTCGGACGCATTCCGTACCTCAACGGCGGACTGTTCGAGCCGTCGGCCTTCGAGTGCCGCCATCCGTCGCTCCGAATCGCGGACGAGGTCATGCACTTCGTGATCGAAGACGTGTTCGAGCGCTTCGACTTTTCGAGTGACGAACGCGACTCCGCCGGCACGCACGTCGATCCGGAAATGCTCGGCAAGGTGTTCGAGTCGCTCATGGCCGCCGACGAGCGCGCCGCGAGCGGCAGCTTCTATACGCCGCGCGAGATCGTCGACGTTCTCACGGAACGCGCGGTCGTCGAATGGGTGGGTGACGGCGACCCACTCGAGAAGCTGGGCCGGCTCGAAACGATCGCGGTACTCGATCCCGCGTGTGGCTCGGGAGCGTTTCTCCTGTCAGCGCTGAGCGTGATCGAGCGAACGATCAAGAATCTGTCGGAGGAAGCGAGTGTGCCGGTTCCGCCGAACCTTCGCCAACAGGTCGTGGAGCGATCGCTCTACGGCGTCGATCTCAAACCTGAGGCAGTCCGCCTCTGCGAGCTGCGACTCTGGCTTGCGATCGTCTCGACGACCGACGCCGGGATCGAGCAGATTCCGCCGCTCCCCAATCTCGATCGCAACATCCTCCAGGGCAACTCCCTGCTCGGCCCGGCCGACTTCCTCGGCGATGCGCGGGGCGAGATCTATCGCGAGTGGGTCTACGCACTCCGCGCGCAGAGCGACCTGCTGGAACGCTACCGTCACTCGCCGCGCGAGGAACGTCCGGCACTCGCCCGGCTGATTCGCGAGAATGACCGCCGTCTCGCGTCCGACCTCGTGGCGCGCGCGATCGATGCCGACGAGGCCGAACTGCAGCAGCTCACGGCGCCGCAAGAGGACCTGTTCGGGCGCGCCCTCGCCGCCGACCTCGAACGCTGCCGGGAACTTCAGGCGCGCATCGCCGGACATCGGCGGACGCTCGACCGCATCGAAGAGGGAACGCTCGACTTCT
>DASXIH010000514.1:0-4957 GCA_036498125.1 Thermoanaerobaculia bacterium | reverse complement strand
CGGCCAGCCGCGGCCGCGGCTGGCCGGGCTAACGTCCTACGTTATTCGTAGCGTAGGGCGTCGATCGGATCGAGTCTGGCGGCTTTGCGCGCCGGGTAGAAGCCGAAGAAGACGCCGACGGCGGCGGCGACGCCGAACGCGATGATGATCGACGACGGGCTGACGACGATCGGCCACTTGAGGACGTTCTTCACGATCTCCGAGCCGCCGGCGCCGAGGAGGATGCCGATCAGGCCACCGACGATCGAGAGCGTGATCGCCTCGAAGAGGAACTGCAGCAGGACGTGGCGCCCCTTCGCGCCGATTGCCATGCGGATGCCGATCTCGCGCGTCCGTTCCGTCACACTCACCAGCATGATGTTCATGATCCCGATGCCGCCGATCAGGAGCGAGATGCCGGCAATCGAGATGAGGAGCGTGCGGAGGATGCCCATCTGCGCGTTCTGCGCGGCTGCGATCTCTTCCTGCGAGCGCATCATGAAGTCGGCGTCGGCGTTGGGCGGGATGCGATGGCGCTGTTTCAGGAGCGCGTCGATCTGGTCCTGCGCTTCCTGCACCTGATCGGGCGACGCCGCCGAGGCCATGATCATCGAGACCTTCGACTGGCCGGCGAGGCGTTTCATGACGGTGGTGTAGGGGGCGATCACCTGATCGTCCTGATCCTGTCCCATCGTGTTGCCGCCCTTGCGATCGAGGACGCCGAGGACTTTGAACGGGACGTTCTTGATGCGCACGGTCTGACCGACCGCGCCGCCCTGCGGGAAGAGGTTCTCGGCGACCGTGGCGCCGAGGACGCAGACTTTCGTCGCCGACTTCACGTCGGTGTCGCTGAAGAACGTGCCATCGGAGCAGTTCCACGAACGGATGAACGGCCAGTCGGGATTGACGCCGTAGATCGATGAGCCCCAGTTCAACTCGCCGGCGACCACCTGCGCGGAGGTGCGTATGTTCGGCGTGACGTATGCGACCGCGGGACACTCCGCCTTGATGGCGTCGGAGTCTTCCGCCGTCAGCGACGAGTTGCCGGTGAAGATCTTCGCGCCGCTCTGCGATGTGGCGCCGGGGAAGATCATGATGAAGTTCGAGCCGAGGGAGTTGATGGTGTCCTGGATCGACTTCGAGGCGCCGTTTCCGATCGCGACGACGACGATGACGCAGCCGACGCCGATGACGATGCCGAGCATCGTCAGGAACGAGCGCATCTTGTTGCGCGAGATCGCCTTCAGGCCGACCATGGTGATGTTGCCGAAACGAACAACGGAGTTTTTCATTTGTGTGCCTCCGCCGCCACCGGCGGTGCGATGCCCTGCGTGTTGACGCGGATCTGTTTGACGCGGTCGTCGCCCTGGATGCGGCCGTCGCGGACGGTGACGACGCGCTTCGCGTGCTGGGCGATGTCGGGCTCGTGGGTGATGAGGACGACGGTTTTCCCGCCCTCGTTCAGCTGTTGAAAGATGCCGATGATCTCTTCCGACGTGCGCGAGTCGAGGTTGCCGGTCGGCTCATCGGCCAGGAGGATGGCGGGGTTAGTGACGAGCGCCCGCGCAATCGCGACGCGCTGCTGCTGTCCGCCGGAGAGCTGCGACGGGTGATTCCCTTCGCGTCCGGCGAGGCCGACGCGATGCAGCGCTGCGATCGCGGCCTTTCGCCGGTCGGTGCGCGAGAGTCCGAGCTCGCCGTAGAGAAGCGGGAGCTCGACGTTCTCGACGGACGTGGTACGCGCGAGGAGGTTGAAGCTCTGGAAGACGAAGCCGATCTTCGCATTGCGGATGACCGCGCGCTCGTCGCGATTGAGCTCGGAGACGTCGATGCCGTCGAGCTTATAGGTGCCGTCGGTCGGGCGGTCGAGGCAGCCGATGATGTTCATCAGCGTCGACTTGCCGGAGCCGGAGGGTCCCATGATCGCGACGAAGTCGCCCTCATCGACGCTCAGATCGACGCCGTCGAGCGCGCGGACTTCGACCTCGCCGAGGGAGTAGACCTTCGTCAGGCCGTGAATCTCGATGACCAACGGCACGGGCTATCGTCCCCGTCCGCCGCCGCCGCCACCACCGCCAGGACCGCGACCGCCGCCGCCGAACGGACTCCCGCTCGTCGCCTCGACCTTCGACGTCGCGAGGCCGATGATCACGTCCTGCCCTTCTTTCAGATTCCCTTCGACGACTTCCGTGTAGCGGCCGTCGGTGATCCCGGTACGGATCTGGACCGGCTGCGGCTTCTTGTTCGCGTCGAGGATGAAGATGGTCTGCTGTTTCTTCTCCTGCTGGCCGCCGCCGCGACGCCATCCGCGTCCGCCGAAGCCGCCGGCAGCGCCGGCCGGCCCCGCGCCACCGCTCTGTGCCATCTGCGCCATTCCGCGATTCTGGTCGGGAGGGGAGGATGACGTCGCCGCCGGGCGTCCGCCGCTGGTGCTCGTCCCCGCGGGCGCCGGCTCCTTGTACCCTTCGGGACGGAAGCGAAGCGCGGCGTTCGGAACCCGCATGACGTTCTGGACGCGCGCGACGCTGATCGTCACGTTCGCCGTCATCTTCGGACGCAGCTTTTCGTCGGGGTTCGGCACTTCGATAATCACCGGGTAAGTGACGACGTTCTGCGACACGGTCGCGTTGAGGCGGATCTGCGAGATGCGACCGCGGAACGACTCGTCGGGATACGAGTCGACGGTGAAACGGGAGAACTGGCCGACCTGGATGCGGCCGATGTCCGACTGATCGACGTCCGCCTGCACCTGCATCTTCGTCAGGTCCTGCGCGATCTGGAAGAGCGTCGGAGCCTGGAACGACGCGGCGACCGTCTGGCCGACGTCATAGGAGCGGTCGACGACGACGCCGTCGATCGGCGAAACGATTTTCGCGTAGTGGAGGTTCGTCTGCGCCTGGGAGAGCGCGGCACGGGACTGCGCGACCTGCGCCTGTGCGCCTTCGTACGCCGTCTTGGCGGAGTCGAGGTCGGCCTGTGCGGCGAGGCCCGCGGCGGTGAGGCGCCGCTGGCGGTCGTAGGTGATTCTGGCGTTCGCCGCCTCGACCTGCGACTTGGTCACGTCGGCCTGGCGCTGATCGACCGTCTGCTGGAACGGCGTCGGGTCGAGCTCGGCGAGGAGCTGGCCCTTCTTTACGTGACTATTGAAGTCGGCGTAAAGGCGGGAGATGACGCCGGAAACCTGGCTGCCCACCTGGACGGTCGTGACGGCGGAGAGGGTGCCGGTCGCCGTGACGGTCATGG
The DNA here is from genome assembly GCA_036498125.1 of Thermoanaerobaculia bacterium. Classification (GTDB taxonomy): domain Bacteria; phylum Acidobacteriota; class Thermoanaerobaculia; order Gp7-AA8; family Gp7-AA8; genus DASXHZ01. The sequence goes on along the minus strand of DASXIH010000514.1, from coordinate 1,735 downwards.
TCACGTCGCCGCGTCCCGCTTTCTCCGTCTTGTACTGCTCGTCCTGTTTGCCGCGGCCGCGGCAGGAAAGAACAGCGGCCGCGACGAAGATGATTGCTATCGAACGTCTCACTATCGGTAAACCCCTTGTCACTATTGGTAAACCCCACGGGGATACGACCCCATGTGTCTGGCGTTGAACGCCAGCGGAGTCTACTGCACGCCGCGTGCTATGCTTCGCGCCCGATTTTCACCGAGAGGATCTCCTCATGGCTTTGTTCTCCAAAGAAGCGCCTCCACCGCCGCAGGCGCGCCCAAACACCCCCTCCGGCAGCATGCCGGCCGGCACCTTTTTCGGGCCGAACATCTCTTTCGACGGAACGATTACCGGCAACGAACCGGTGACGATCGAAGGCAGCGTGCACGGCAAGATCGAGCTGCAGAGCAACCTGCTGGTCGGGACGAAGGCGCGCGTCGAGGCGACGGTCCACGCGAAGAACGTCACGATCGAAGGGAAGGTCACCGGCGACGTCTCGGCCGATGAACGCGTGGAGCTCGTCGCGAGCGCCACGGTCGAAGGAAACATCAAGGCGCCCAAAGTCGTCGTCGCCGACGGAGCACGCTTCCGCGGCAGCGTCGACATGGGATCCGCCAGACCACGTGAAGATGCCGCGTTGAATGCGGCGAAAGTGAAGTGAACATGCCCGCTACGACAGCACAGCCGATTTTCGAGAAGTACTCCCTCCGCGCTCCGCGCGACTACAAGAACTACATCGACGGTGAATGGGTCGTCTCGAAGTCGGGGAAGACGTTCGACGACGTCAATCCGGCGAACAGCGACGACCACATCGGAACGTTTCAGGAGTCGAACGCGGACGACGTCCGCGCCGCGGTCGACGCCGCCGATCGGGCCTACAAGTCGTGGCGCCTGGTGCCCGCGCCGAAGCGCGCGGAGTATCTCTACCGCGCGGCCGCCATCCTGCAGCGCGACAAGGAAAAGATCGCGCGCGAGATGACGCGCGAGATGGGGAAGGTGCTCGAGGAAACGAAGGGCGACGTCCAGGAGGCGATCGACCTCGCGTACCTGATGGCGGGCGAAGGGCGCCGGCTGTTCGGCGTCACGACGCCGTCCGAGCTGCCGAACAAGTTCAACATGGCGGTCCGGATGCCGATGGGCGTCGCGGGACTCGTCACGCCATGGAACTTCCCGATCGCGATCCCGGCGTGGAAGTCGATGCCGGCGCTGGTGTGCGGCAACACGGTGGTCATCAAGCCGGCGTCGCAGACGCCGCTCAGCGTGATCATGCTCGCCGAGGCGTTCGACGAGGTTGGGCTGCCGAACGGTGTGTTCAATGTGGTGACCGGCGGCGGACGCGAAGTCGGCGAGCCGCTGATCCTCGACGAGCGGGTCAAGATCGTCTCGTTCACCGGCTCGACGGAAGTCGGCCGCGGCATCTCGGTCGCATGCGCGCCGCAGTTCAAGAAGGTCCACCTCGAGATGGGCGGCAAGAACGTGATCATGGTGATGGACGACGCCGACATCGACCTCGCGGTCGACGGCGCGCTCTGGGGCGCGTTCGGCACGGCGGGCCAGCGCTGCACGGCGGCGTCGCGGGTCGTGGCGCACAAGAAGATCCACGATCAATTCGTCGAGAAGCTCGCGGCGCGCGCGAAGAAAATGCGCGTCGGCTTCGGCCTCGACGACGTCGACATGGGGCCGAACATCAGCGCGTCGCAGATCGACACGGTGAAGCAG